>CANAXK010000007.1 GCA_947365485.1 uncultured bacterium | reverse complement strand
TCTTCTTCGTTGGTGAAGGCTGTCACGCGTTTTCCAAAAAGAATTGATTTTCCGTCGTCACGTTTTGCATTTACAAGCGCAGCAGGTCCATGGCATATCGCGCTCACGAGTTTTCCGCTGTTAAAGAAGTATTCAACGACTTCTTTTACGTGTTCGTTTTCTGCAAGGTCAAACATTGGCCCGTGTCCGCCAGGGAAATAAACCCCGTCAAATTCTTTGTAGTCAACTTCATAGAGTCTTCTGGTGTTTCTCAAAATCTTTATGCACTTGTCCCACTCGTCCGGGTTTGAGCATGACATTGATTTTTCATCCACAGGAGAAAGCATGCCGTTAGGGCTTGCAACCGTCATCTCGATACCTGATTTCTCAAACACAAGATAAGGTACAGCAAATTCTTCCAGATAAACGCCTGTATCTTTTATGCAGTTACAGTTTGGCTCGTCGCACTCGCAGCCCGTGTAGTTAGTAGTTATAATAAGAAGCTTTTTTGTCATAGATTTATTCCTTATTTTACATATTTCATAACTTTGTTCATCAAATCAAATTTATCTCTCAGACCGCTAAATCTTTCGACTTCTTTTCCTTCGCTGAAAATCAAAAAAGTCGGGAAAGAATTGATTCCGTGCTTGATTGCAACTTCTGCGTTGTCGTCTGTGTTAACCTGACCAATCCAGACCTTGTCCATCTCCTGAAGAATCGGCTCCTGTTTTTTGCAGTACCCGCACCATGGTGCGTAAAATTCTACAAGCTTGACGCCTGATTTGATTTCTTCGTCAAAGTTATTTTTATTGAGTTCTTTTAGCATAAAATGTTCCTCCTAATAAAAGCATAGAGGGTACAAGGAAAATTACATTCCCTGCTTTAACTAATTGGAAAGTATGCAAAAACTCTGGTAAAGAAACAAAAGGACAAAAGGGCTAATCGAACACCATAAAAAAGAGGTCATCATGACCTCTTTTTTATGGTGTCGGAGATGGGACTTGAACCCACACAGATTTCTCCATACGCACCTGAAACGTACGTGTCTACCATTCCACCACTCCGACAGAATTTATATCTTAATTTTACCACAGAAATAAAAAATAAACCCCCCGGGCCGAATGACGGGTTTGACCGTCATTCGGCCCGGGGGCATGGATATTATGATAGAATAATTATATCAACTCTTCTTTCTCTTCTTTTCTTGCTTCATGCTCTTCAATCATTTCTTCTAACTCCTCCGGTAATACCGTGTTGTCAGCAAGCGCTTTTTCCTGCAAGCCTTTGTCAAGGATTTTTACTTCCTTGTTCTTGGTCTTCTCGTCTGCTGCAACAATATCCCTGTCATGGTAGATGCTGACAAGTCTTATTGCGTTTTCAGTAGGAGAAGAAATCTCGTTTGCGCGTTCCTGAACTGCGTAGCTCGGCCAATCTTCCGGAAGTTCGTCGATTGTTGTGTAATCCTTGTTCATGCCAAGACGCTTGTCTACTTCTTTTTCAAGCACCTTCTGGACATAAGCCTTCTGGCTCATGAACCGGCATGGGATGACAATGTCTGTTCCGATAACTTCTTCTGGATCGCGTTTTTCGTATTTTCTGAACAAATCTGCTGCAAGCTGCAAGTGACCAAGCTCCATGTCAAGGAACAATTCCCATGTCTTCTTGATTCTTTCGTCAACTTCGTCTTCCATGCAGGTGTAGTAATTACATACCTCTGTAAACTCGTGAAGCAGAAGCTTTTCGTACAAACTTTCTGTCGGGTCAATTAAAGACTCGTACATTGTTACGTGTTCTTCTTCAACATCCTTGATTTCTGCAAATGTTTCTCTAAGCACATGGTCTCCGTACATGAACCCGTGTTCTGCATAGTAGTTGTGAGTCTGCTGCTCACCTGCAACCAGTGTAAGGATGTTGACCTTTGTTTGCGGGTGCGCTGTCGCTTTATCATAATGCTTGCGTGGTCTTAGTGAGTTGCAATTGTGATGGTGCTGGGTAGGACGTCCGATTACAACGTCTGTCTGACCTTGCACAATTTCATTAGGCTTAATGCCTTCTACCATGTATGCAAACTGGCTGTATCTGTAAAGATGGTCAAAGTCTTCTAACAAACCAAAGTCGAACGTTTCTTTTACATACTTATCCGGCTCGTTTTGTGCCATCCATGCTGTAAGGTCGACTGCAACCTGCTCGTAACCGAGAGTTGTCTCTAAAACTGACTGGTCAGCAGGCCCCATCCAGTTGGCTGTTGTTTGCTGCGAATCTTCGATTCTGCTGATTTGAGCAATAAGCCCTTTAACTTCTGTGTCAGGAGAGTATCTGTTGAACTGGTGCTTAAATCCCCAGCCCTCAACCTCAATCCCGTTCATAAGAATCTGTCTTGTTCTTGTATAACAATCAACCTCAACTTTATTGTAAGGCTTACCAACAATCTGGTGCCAGTTTCTAAGTTGTTTTTCTAAAGGCATGCCCTTTTCTTTTAAAGCGTTAAAACTCATATTATCATCCTTTCTTATTTTTGTGACGGGGGTCACAGGATGAATGTTAATTTAAAGGAAAACGCTTGTGACTCCCCGGCAGGCTATACCCTTTCGGGGAGTTAATTTTTTGTTTTGAATCAATAAAATACTCTTGGAGGATTGGTTAATGAAAATTGTTTACTTTGACGTTGAAAGCTACGAAGAAGAATTTCTGAAAAATAATAACGAGGGTAAATTTGGGGGTAAATTTACATACTATCTGGTGCCGAATCCTCTGAATGACCTGACGCTGGTTAGTGAGGAGTATGCCGACGCGGACGTGATTTCTGTGTTTACAACATCGCGCGTGACAAGAGAGGTTCTCCAACAATTCAAAAACCTCAAACTTATTGCACTCCGCTCTGTCGGGTTTAACCATATTGACCTTGAATACTGCCGTGAAAACAATATCGCTGTTGAGACCTCGCCTAACTACGGAAATATTACGGTTGCTGAGTACGCACTAGCACTTATGCTCGATGTTTGCAGAAAAGTTACCGTGTCTTATATCGAGTACAAAAACGCAAGAGTGTGCCCGAAATCCCTTATCGGAACAGAACTCTGCGGAAAAACCGTTGGGATTATCGGACTCGGTGCAATCGGCTCTGCTTTTGCAAGAATTGTGCACGGACTTAACATGAATATTCTGGCCTTCGATGTCGTGGAAAAAGAGGAGATGAAACAGCTGTACGGTGTTACGTACACTGATTTTGACACCCTGCTTAAGGAATCGGATTTTATCTCAATCCATGCTCCGCTTACAAAAAATAATTACCACATGTTTGACGAAGACAGTTTTTCGAAAATGAAAAACACTGCTATTATAATCAATACTGGACGTGGCGAGTTAATTGAAACGCAGGCACTTTATAACGCGCTTATAAACAAACAAATTGCAGGCGCAGGGCTTGATGTGCTTGAAAACGAAGAAATGATTTCAGACATTGATTACATGACCGGAATCAACAGGATGGACAGATTTAAACTCCAGCAGACAATCATTAATACACGGCTGTTCCAGCTCGATAACGTGATTGTGACACCTCATACTGCTTACAACACAAAAGAGGCTATCAAGAGGATTTTGAATACGACGATGGATAACATAAACAAGTTTTCGGAGGGGATTGTTCAAAACGATGTGTAAATCTTGAGTTGAATATTGTTGGCTTTGCTCAATAACTCGTTTATTGAATCTAATATGCTAGCGTAGAGGATTCACATGGTACTTTTTCGATAATTCTAATTGAGTCATATCATATAATTGCTTGAAGTGTTTTATCCGTTTACGATAAGAATTTATACATCTGACCCCATCCTGAAAGGATGGGGTCAGATGTGATTAAGCTAACCTAATGAACCGTGGAAGGTTCTTGAAATAACATCATCCTGCTGCTCTTTTGTAAGCTTGATAAAGTTAACCGCGTAACCTGAAACCCTCACTGTAAGCTGCGGATACTTTTCCGGATGAGCTTGCGCGTCAAGCAATGTATCTCTGTTGAAAACGTTCACGTTCAAATGGTGACCGCCCTTTTCTACGTATCCGTCTAATAAATTGATTAAGTTTTCTTCTTGCTGTGTTGTCATCTTGTTGTCTCCTTTTGTTTTCTATATCCTAATTATAAAACATCTTTGACAACATTTCTGTTGTTTATACAACAAACAAAAACTTATTTTCTCTCAATTCTGATTGCGCTGTCCGGACAGGTCATGGCACACTGCCCGCAAGCAATGCAGATTTCCGGATCCGGTGCAACGGCAGGAGTCTGGTAAAGCCCGACTTCTTTTGACCATTGCAGGCATTTTTTGCCGGCTTTGTTCATCGGACACTTTGCAATGCAAAGCCCGCAGCCCTTGCACAGGTCTGTGTATACGTAGTAGTCAGCTTTTCCTTTGCCGACGTTTTCTATTTTGTAGCCTTTGTACTGTTTTTCCATTAGACACCTGCCTTTTTAACCATGTTTATGCCCATCTCAAGCGCTTTGTAATTAAGCTCCCGAAGCTCCGGCTTTGCGTCGAATTTCTTGCCAAGAGCCATTTCCATTGCGTTTTTGATGTCGCTCAACTCAAGCACATGGGTCGCTTCAAGAACCACGCCAAGAATGATGATGTTGAACACTCTTGAACTCAATTCCTCGTTCGCGATTCTGTTTGCGTCAATCCCGATTACTTCCTTGCACTCGCAGGTTGGCTTTTTGGTGCAAACAGATGTGTCGTAGATTATTGTTGAGTTTTTGTCAGCGTAAGTTGAACACCTGTCAATCGCCCTGTCAGAAAGCATGATAACGATGTCCCCTTTTGAGTATCTCGGCTCGCCGATTTTTTCATCCGCAATCTGACAGAAAGCGATTGAAACTCCGCCTCTTTGTTCCACACCGAAATTCGGAATATAAAGAACCTGCTTTCCTGCTTCGTACCCTGCTTCAACAAGGATTTTCGCGATTGATTGAACGCCCTGCCCGCCTTCGCCAGCTAATACTATTTTTGTTCTTGCCATTTCTCTACACCCCTTCCGGTACTAAAAATTCTTTTACTTCAAAGAACTCTTCCATTTGCTGAAGCCTTCCGAATGTGTCAACGTTGTTAGTTCTCCAGTTGAGAGGGCAGATTGAAAGCACTTCTACAAAAGAGAACCCGCCGTTTTCAACGTTCTTAAGCGCTTTAACAAAAGTTTGTTTCAGCTTAATCATGTTTGAAACGCTTGAACGCGCAACGTAAGACTTTTGAGGGTCAGCAATTGCTGCAACCATTTCAGCACCCTTTGCAGGCTTGCCTGTAACAGAACAGTCACGACCGTAAGGTGTTGTCTCTGTTTTCTGCCCCGGCATTGTGGTCGGCGACATTTGCCCGCCTGTCATGCCGTAGTTTGTGTTGTTAACAACGATTATGAGCATCCTTTCGCCTCTAACAGACGCGTTAACAAGGTGCTGCGAACCGATAGCAAGCCCGCCGCCGTCGCCCATGTACGCGATTCCGATTGCGTCCTTGTTGGCTCTTGTGAACCCGTAGATGACCGGAGTCGTTCTTCCGTGGTGGGTCTGGACTGTGTCTAAGTCCATGTAATTCCAGCTAAGAAGCGAACAGCCGATGTCACAGCCGAAAACGGTTTTCTGCTTGATTCCAAGCTCGTCAACGGCGTTTGCTAATGCCTTCAATGTTATACCATGACCGCAGCCCGGGCAAAACTTGCTTGCGCCCACTTCTGCGTTTTGTGATTTTGGTAGGTTTGGAGGAAGATTTAGTATTTCTGCCATTATATTGCCTCCTTAATTCTGATTTCTTCAACCTTTTTAACTATATCATCACCCGTCACCCCGACGCCCATCTTGAACAGCGTTGAATAAGGTGTCGTAAGCCCGTAAATTTTTTCAAGCACCATCTGCGCAAGCTGACCGTTTGCAGATTCTGTGAATAATAAATGCTTGGCTCTTGAAACAGCTGCTCTTAGAGGCTTAACAGCAAGCGGCCTGATTGTAATCGGCCTGAATAAGCCTGCTTTGATGCCTTTTTCACGAAGCTCGTCGATTGCTGTTCTAGCTGAACGCGCAACAATACCATGCGCAATTACAAGGATTTCAGCATCCTCTGCCCTGTATTCTTCCCATTCCTGAACCTCTTCTGACATCTTGTCGTAGTCAGCCTGATAGCTGTCAAGAACTTCCATCAGCTCTTCTTCCATGTTGTAAGTGTTTCTCATGTGAGCAGATTTTCTGTCAACCCCGATTTCACCCTCTGCAAGAAGCGCTTTTTCTGTCGGAACCATTGTTATCCCGCGTGATGCAGGGTCGTAAAGCATGACAGGCTCCCTCATCTTTCCCTGATACCCGTCTGCAAGCACGTAGGTCGGGAATCTGTATTTCCAAGCTGTGTTGAACGCCTTAATCATGTAGTCGTACAAATCCTGATGTCCGGCTGTTGAGTACACGATTCTGAACCCTTCGCCGTTTCCACCGTAGCAGGTGAGCCTTGTTTCCTGTTGTGCGTAGATTACTGTAGCTGTGGAAGGGCCGCCTCTCTGCATAACAGCACATACAAACGGGATTCTCATCATCTCGGCCATTGATTGAGCGTCCTGCATGATTACATTACCAGGGCCCGCTGTTGCCGTGAAAGCACGTTTGCCTGCCAAAATACCGCCGATTGTTGAAAATCCGGCAGAGATTTCGTCTTCTGTCTGCAAAAATCCCGCTTCTGTCTTAGGAAGAAGCTTACACCACGTGTGCATGATTTCGTTCTGAGGTGTAATAGGATATCCGTACATAAATTCTGCTTCTGCTGAGTTTGCAGCATAAGCCAACACTTCATTTCCGGTAAGGAACATTTTGGTGTCTTCTTTGATAAGTTTGTTTACCATGTTTTTAACCTTCCCTTAATAATCTACACCTATATTTTACTACAGATACATAGAATAGGGAAAAGATTAATATTTGTAATAAACTTTCCTACGAAACGCTGTACTTGCATCCTCTAAGCGCGCTAACAGGATTCCGCGTTGCGACAGCACTTCTGGAGTACGCTGCCTTGGCGTTGCTTACCGTAATTGCCTCGTTTGCAGAATACCCGCTGTTTAACGCTGTTTTTACAATGTCTCCTGAACCCGAACTTGCGGAAAACGAATGTATTCCATTCTCGCTCTGAATGGAAGCTATTGAAGACGGCGAATATGACGCAGCATACTTGAAACGCGCTGAACCCTCCGTGAAATAATCACGTGAAAATGTACCAACATCTTCTACTACAGCCTCATTAGCTGTGTGTGCGTTGATGCTTACGCTTTTTACAATAAATGGTGACGACAATTGTCCATAAACAGTCGTCGGTGAATAAGGGGTAACCGCTTGTGTTTCCATACTTTTTGCCTCTTTTGAGATAAATCTACAATACTTACACTAATATACTTATATACACCTATTATATATCTGGTTATATAATTATTAAAGCCCATGGTTGGAGAAAGTTTACAAAAAGTAATAATTTTTGCTAATATTAAATCATGACAAATATTTCAACCGGAAAAAGAGGCGAAGAACTCGCAAAAGATTTTCTTCTGAAAAAAGGATACAAAATTATTGAGACCAACAAAAGGTTCTCAAGGATTTGCGAGATTGATATTATTGCGCTTGATAAAAACATGCTCGTGTTTGTTGAGGTCAAGACCAGAACCTCAACGATTTGCGGGCACCCGCTGGAAGCCGTTACAAAAACCAAGTACGAACATATCAAAAACGGACTTTTTCTTTACCTTAAAGAAAACCCTCAATATAAGCGTTACAGGATTGACGCGATTTCTGTCATGCTTAAGCCCGAAATTGAAATTACTCATTTGCAAAACATATAAAATGTTTATGCTAAAATTAACTTAAATAGATTAGTGAGGATAAATTAATGGAAGATTTAAGAGATAAATACGAAGTCGTAATTGGCTTGGAAGTGCATGCACAGCTTAAAACCAAATCAAAAATATTTGCACCGGACAGCACAGAGTTTGGTAATGAACAAAACAGCCAGATTAGCCCTATCACGCTTGGTATGCCGGGTGTTTTGCCTGTTCTGAACAAAGAATGCGTTAACATGGGGATTCTTCTCGGGCTTGCGCTTAACTGCTCTATTCCAAACAGATGCAAATTCGACAGAAAACAGTATTTTTATCCTGACCTTCCAAAAGGATACCAGATTTCCCAGTACGATGAGCCGATTTGCGTAAACGGCTACATCGATGTTAAGGGCAAAAGAATCGGGATTACAAGAGCTCACCTTGAAGAAGACGCAGGTAAACTTGTCCACGTAGGCGCAGCAGGGATTAACGGTGCAACTTATTCGCTCGTGGATTTGAACAGAGCCGGAACTCCGCTTCTTGAAATAGTTTCCGAGCCGGATATGCGCTCAAGCGAAGAAGCTAGAAACTACATGGAAGAGCTTAGAAACATTGTCCGCTACCTTGGTGTTTGCGACGGAAACCTCGAAGAGGGCTCTATGAGATGTGACGCTAACATTTCTATCATGCCAAAGGGTTCAAAAGAATTTGGTACAAGAGCTGAAATCAAGAACGTAAACAGCTTCTCTGCGCTTCAAAGAGCTATCGAGTATGAAATTGACAGACAAATCGAAATCGTGGAAGAAGGCGGTCAGGTTGTTCAGGAAACAAGACTCTGGGACGACAACCTTAAGGAAACACGCTCTATGAGAGGAAAAGAAGACGCTCACGATTACAGATACTTCCCTGAACCTGATTTGATGCCGCTTGAAATCTCACGCGAGTGGGTGGAAGAAATCAGAGCAAACATGCCTGAGCTTCCAGAAGCTAAGCGCCAGAGATACATGAGCATTGGGTTGAGCGAGTACGATGCTTCTGTAATTGTTGAACAGATGCCTTTAGCGCTGTTCTTTGATAAAGTTCTTGAGCTTGGCGCTAATCCGAAAATCGCTGTAAACTTTATGATGGGCGAGATTGCTGCTTATCTTAAAGAAGCAAAAGTTGAGATTAATGAAACAAAATTGACTCCTGAGAACCTCGCAGAATTAATTAGCTTGATTGAAAAAGGTACAATTTCTAACAACATCGGAAAACAAATCCTTGTTGAGGATATGATTACAAACGGTGACAAGGCTTCTGCAATAGTTGAGAAAAAAGGCTTGAGCCAGATTTCTGATGAAGGCGCAATCAAATCTATTGTGGAAAAAATCGTAAATTCACATCCAAATGAAGTTGAAGCTTACAAGAACGGAAAAACAAACCTGATGGGATTCTTTGTCGGTCAGGTTATGAAGGAAACAAAAGGCAGAGCTAACCCTAAAACTGTTAACGAACTCGTTAAGCAAATGCTTGAAGGTTAATTTATATGCTATAATTAACTGATGAAGAAAATAGCGGTTGTTCTCTTACTGTTTATTTCTGTACAGTTGTCCTCTTTTGCATCTGAAGAGGTCGTGCTTGATGTTGACGACAACCTGTCTGTGCTGGAAGCAGCTGCAGTCTCGTTGAAATCAGATGAAACAGTCGATACGAACAAATCTTCTTACCTTCTTGAAGAAATCCTTACCAAAAACTTTGACGAAGGCCCGATTGAGTCAATGCACTTTTTCGGCTACTTTCGTGGCGGGATTAATGAGGATGTTACTTTTGATGACGATGATTTGGGCTTTGATTACAACGCGATTCAGGCAGGCGTTAACGGAAAATTCAGAGGCGGAAAAAACTACTACGAGGCACGGTTCAGGTTCAATCCCCAGAACAATTATTCGTTTATGCAGTACCTTCCGAGCAACCTGTATGTTGCAAACACCTCGATTCCTCACCATACAATAATCTTTGGTAACACAAGAACTCCAACCGGCTATGAGGGCGGGATGTCAATGACAACGCTTCCCTTTGTGAGCAGGTCTCAAATCGGCAGGAATTTCGGGAATGTAAGAAAAGTCGGGTTGAGAGTCAAAGGGAATTATAGCCTGGTAGAATACGATATTGGCGGGTATGACTCCGATACTTATTTCAGAAGCTTTTTCCCGGGCGCAGAATTTACTGGCTGGGTAAACTTTAATCCGCTCGGCAAAACCGACGGCAGGTATGGAAAACTTCTGCTCGGAGGCGGATTAACCGCAGGTCATAATGATATCGACTACTGTGTTACAGGGCTCTATGCAGGATACGAGTACAAAAAGTTGATGGCTAACTTTGAATGGGGCGCAGCAAACGGATATAACGGCGCAAAAACGATTACCTCCAAACACGCCGAAGGGTTTAACACAACGCTCGGATACAAGATTACGCCTAAAATTCAGCTTGTGGGAAGGTACGACCACTATGTGCCGGATAAAACGCTTGCTGATGACATAAGGCGGGAATACTCTGCCGGCTTGAATTACTTTATCAAAGGTCAGGCGCTTAAAATAATGCTTAACTACGTATTCTGCCAGAATGACCTGCGTGACGATTCGCACAGAATCCTACTTGGTACGCAAATTCTGTTGTAAATCTAGGCAACAGTATCAAGACTTTTGAATTTATCGGGGTCGATTTGGACATCCAGATGGTCGCTCTCCACAGATACCCTGCTGAAATAGCCTGTGTTTTTTAATTTCTGGGCAAAAGCTTGCGCGTTTCCGTTGATTCTGATATCAAGCTTTGGGTTCTCTGCGTTGTGGTGGCTCGCATAACCGCTTTTTTGGTGCGGATTGTTTGCTTCTCCGGTACCAAGTGCCGAGGTGATAACAAGGTTCTCACCTGTCATTGCCGCAACTTTGTCAAGAATCGCAGCGGTGCCCTTCTTTGCAAACGGAATGTCTGTTCTAAAAGAAGCCTCTGAAATCGACCAGTTCCTGCCGCCTTTCAGCTGCTCAAGGTTGGAATCTGTTTTTGCCTTTGCAAAAGCCGCGCTTTTTGTAAGATTCAGGTAAGAATTGTTTACACTGCCTGAAACGGTCTTGCTAAAATTAGTAAAACTTTTTTGGCGAGTCTGTATAAAATCGAATGTCGCAGGCGTATTCCAGATAGTATTGTTTGTATTAAAAGTGAAATTCGTCGGAAAGATATTCGAAAAATCAAACCAATTAAACTGCAACAGCGGGTTATAGTTGAAAAAAGACGGCAAGCCAAAGTTCCATGACGAAAATGTGGTGTCAAAGCTTGGCATATTAAAATTGAAATAAGTTATATCTAAAGACATAGTTGTACTCCTTAAATATATAAAGTATATAACAAAGAAATACTTGCCTTTTTGTAACAAAAATTTACATTGTTTTTAATTCCCTCTCCTTAGGGAGAGGGTTAGGGTGAGGGGTCAATCCTTACCAATCTTTAGACCCGTAGACCTTATACTTGTCAATAAACGCCTCATGTGAATCTATAATCCTCTGGTACTGGCGTTGTTCGGTCTTGTCTTTTGTAACCTCAATCAGTGCGTTGTAGTGGATTATTTCTTCTTTTAGTTTGCGCACCTGTTGTTTGAGTTTTTCTTTTTTCAGGAAGACTTCGCCCGTGTATCCGCAATCTTCCGGAAGAAAGGCGAGCGGTGAGTACGGGAAGTCCGAGCAGATTTGCGGTTTTTCAGGGTTTGTGCAGGTGTTGTCTTCAAGAAATTTGCATTTGCAAATTGTGACGTATCCTTTTTCTTCGGCTGGTATCAGCAGTTCTTCAAACGCTGTAGTTAGAGGTTGTATGCCGTCTCTGTAGATGATTCTTCTTGTAAAGTCTACGGGAATCTCTTTGCAGCACATTCCGCATTTGTTACATAAATTCTTTTCCATAATTTACATTATACATTCAATAAAGTATTGGCAAAAGTCTTTGTATGTAATATGATATTAGAACATAAGAAGGAGATATGAAAATGAAGAAAATCGTTTTAACATTAACTCTGTTTGCAGCGCTTAACACAGTTGCTTTTGCAGACGGCAATGCTTTTACACCGTTAAATTTTAATGATACACAGTACGGAAATGCTTCATCAACAACATATACAAAGACAACTCCGGCTGCATCATCAGCAGAAGGCGACGCTGTTGGCAACGGAAACATCCAGAACGCAATCTTGCAGCTTGACAACGCACAGGTTGATATCAGAAATGACCTGTTAAACTGCAAGACAAAATACGCTGATGTAGATGCTCAATACAAGCTTATCAAGAACGAAAGAAAAGCGCTCAAGAAGCAAACAACTGCGATTGAAAAACGCATCAAGGAAATTGACAGAGCTAAAGAAAAAATCAGAAAGAATATGTTATAAAAAAAAGACCTCCGAAACGGAGGTCTTTTTTTATAGAGTAATCAAATTTTAGTTCATTCTAAAATCCTGTGCAAAGTCAGGGTGCTGGTTTGCGTAATTTCCATTCACCTGACCATCAGATTCAGCCCTGCGTCTTTCAAGCTGCACCTGGCCGTTTTTAACAACTTCCTGGAGCTGTGCAAGGTTTTGTTCCAGATTAACAAGCACCTGCTCTGCATAAACAGTAGCACCGTCTTTTGTGCGGGTAGCTTCTTCTGTTGCCTGAACTCTCAATGAGTCAGCTTCGTCAAGCGCCTTGCGCTTGATGTCTTCGCAGTCTGTGATAACCTGTTCTTTGATTTTTTCAGCTTCTCTTTGAACAGCTCTGAGCAAATCTGATTCGCTAAGAAGTCTGTTTGCTTCTGCTTGAGCGTCAGCAATGATTTTTTCAGCTCTCTGCTGTGCTTCGTACTGCATTTCGTCTTTGCGTCTCAAGAGCGCTCTTGCTTCCTTAACCTCGTCAGGAAGTGCTGCGTACAACTTGTCTAAAATGTCTGTTACGGTGTCTTTTCTAACAATTGAGAAACTTCCAAAAAGAGGCACCCCTCTTTTTTCTAAAGCTTCTTCAAGCTCATTCATCAAACCGTAAATAACATCATGTTGTGAATTCATTTATTTTATGCTCCAAATTATTCTATGATAGTTAACAGAATTGTACAATAAATGGACAATAAAAGTCAACGCATGCGTGATTTTTCATGCCTTAGCCTGCCTCTATCGTGTTAATATCGCGTTGTACGGTAGAAGAGAATGTGGTGATTAGCTCATTTGCTTTTGACAGGTCTACTTCATAGACATCTGAATTTAGCCAGAATTTTTTTGTAAGAACACCTTGCAAGAGGTTGAGTGACACCATTGATGAGAAGCGTTTTGCATCGCCTCTTGTCATTTTCTTTTTGTACTCATCCGGAAGCTTAGCCAGAACGCAGCAAATTAGCGTGTCTAACTTGTTCTTTTTTACATACCTTTTGCCAAAGAATGTAAAATCCGCATCAAGGTTAACTGTTCTCTGAATCTTTTTTAAGTAGTCTTTAATTGCTGCTATATCTGCCATCTGTTACCTGTCTCTTTCTACAGATTTTATTATATTCTAATTTTTTCAAAATAACAACATGTATGCTAAAATAGAGACTATGAACAGAGTAATAATTTCACCATCAATCCTTTCTGCCGACTTTGCAAACCTTGAGCGCGAGATTAGCAAAGTCAAAGAAGCCGGCGCAGAGTGGGTTCATATAGATGTCATGGACGGGCATTTTGTGCCGAATATAACAATCGGTGTGCCTGTGGTCAAGTCGTTGAGAAAAGTAACCGACCTTATTCTTGACACCCACCTTATGATTGAGAACCCGGAAAAGTTTGTGGAGCCGTTTGCAAAAGCCGGTGCTGATATTCTCACATTTCATTATGAAGCATGTCGTGATTCAGACCATGTTAGAGAAGTTATTGAACTGATAAAGAGTTTTGGTGTAAAAGTGGGACTTTCAATCAAGCCGAAAACGGAACCGGAGGAGATTTTTTCTTTTTTAAACGAACTTGATTTATTCCTTGTTATGACTGTAGAACCAGGATTTGGCGGTCAGGAGTTCAGGCATGACTGCGCAATGAAGATTCCAAAAATCCGTCAGAATGCGCCGGAAGGTTTAATCATTCAGGTGGATGGCGGGATTAACAATCTTACATCAAAGATTTGTACTTCCTTGGGCGCAAATTCGCTTGTTGCGGGGAGTTATATTTATGGAAGCGGGAATTACAGGAAGGCGATTGAGGGGCTGGTTTAAGAGATTTCGACCAAATCATCTTTTATCAGATTTTTGAAAGTGTCTGTTATGCTGTTTAAGTCAACGATATCAACTTCATAAGGCATGGTCGAGTCTTCAAAAATAAATTCCAGCCTGGATTTGATTTTTGTATTAAATTCAGGTGAGTCTATTGCAATATCAATATCGGAGTATTTTTTTGCTTTTCCTTTTACCCGTGAGCCGAACATGTAAAGCTTGTATTCTTTTAAATATCCCGCAACGGTTTTTTTGATAAATTTGAGATACTTTGATTCCAAATCAATCATAATAACTCTCTCAGGCGGTTTAAGAGAAAATAAGCTTCATCCTTGAATTCCGGAATGACATCTAAAACCTCTTTTGCTGCCTCTTCATTATATGTATGTGAAGTCAAATCTCTTTTCTGTCTGTATTCAGTCCATTTCTCCAAATTATTATTAAGCAGTCCGAGCTTGTTTCCTTGCCGGATTGTCTCGTTAAAAGTCATTGCCGGAGTGGCTTCTGTGGACTGTCCTGCAATAAAACGCGTTAACATCTTTATTGCAAGAGAATAAGTGTACTCAAATCGTTGAATAACAGCATCTCTTATGTCAACATCATAATTGTCTCTTTTGTAGCGCAAAAGTATAGAATCAAGTGTGCTCAGCGCGTTTTCAAATGAAGAAATATCCAGATTTTCCATACATTAACCATACCATTTTTTAATGCTAAAAGCAATCATCACATTAACTTATTCCAATTTTTTAAAACACGGTTTAAAATAGGTTTATGGACAATATTCTTGAGATAAAAAATCTGAACCTGTTTTTTGATAAGTATCAGGCCCTGTATAACGTAAACCTGACCCTGAAAAAAGGTATAATGCACGCACTTGTGGGCGAATCAGGCTGCGGTAAAACAATGACAGCAATGTCTGTTATACGGCTTCTGCCTAAAGGCGCTTCAATTAAAAGCGGCGAAATCTTCTTTAACGGTGAAAACCTGCTTGAATACAAAGAGCGTAAAATGAGGGATTTGAGGGGAAACAAAATTGCACTTATTCCGCAAGATCCGATGACCTCACTCAATCCGCTTTATACAATAGGCAATCAACTTGTGGAAGCGATTAAGGCCCATAAAAATGTAAGCGAACGCCAGGCGCTTAGAAAAGCACGTGAAGTTATGGACTTGGTTAGTATTCCGGATATTGATAACAAACTCAATTTCTATCCTCACGAGTTTTCTGGCGGGATGAAACAGAGGATAATTATTGCAATGGCGCTCGCCTGTAACGCAGAACTCATAATCGCCGACGAGCCGACAACCGCGCTTGATGTGACTATCCAGAAGCAGATTATGGACTTGATTGCGGATATCAAAAACGAGTTTAAGACAACAATACTCCTGATTTCACACGATTTGGCGCTTGTGAGCAACTACGCTGACCAGATTTCTGTTATGTATGCAGGGCATGTGGTGGAAGAAGCCTCTGCAAAGGATTTTTTCAAAAACCCGCTCCACCCGTATTCAATAGCGCTTCTGAACTCTCTTCCAGCAGCGAATCCTGCGCTGAAACTCAAAACAATAGAAGGTGCGCCTCCAAGTATTCAGGAAGATATTGTTGGCTGCAAATTCCACCCGCGTTGCGAACTCTGCAAATGCGGAGTGTGCGATATTAAGGAGCCGGAGCTGGTAGAAAAAGAACTCAGACATTTTTCAGCCTGCCTTGTTAAATAATCATTCTTTAGCAGGATGAAAGTTTTTGGATGAATTGCTACCATGCAAGTATTATCCAAGTTTGCGAGGTTCAATATGAAGAAGTTGTGCGTTCTTTTCGTGTGTGCTTTTGCTCTCACTTTGTGTCTGAGTGCCTGTACAAAAAAACAAGATAGCCCGATGGTGAAATCAGAACGTAGGCTGGAAAAATATCTTGGCCCGTCTTCGCAATCAAGTGACAGCAAAGCTTCCGGTATGATAGACCTTTCTGAAGGTCCAAGATTGAAATACGACGCTCATTTTGGGCCGAAAAACCTGAATTTTGATTTCAAGGTGGCAAGTCCTTATTAGTTATGGAAAACTTAAACGACAGAAAATTTGTTAGCAGACTGATTTATGCAGTGCTTACCGAACGCAAGAATGTTCGTGAGGCGATTTCGCTTTTTCCTGAAACGAATGATAAAAGTATTGAATGCGCTTATCACGCGCTTGTGCACTACGCTGCTGACGAAGACTTGCGCTACCGGAATTTTGAATACCGGGAAGAGCAGGACGATTATCTGGAATTCATTGCACAGACTCTTGCTACCGGAAAAAGCCTCCCGAGAAACATTATAGCGGATTATGAGCCTTATTATAAAGGGGTTGCGCGCAAATGGTCGGATGGCGCAAAAGGCTTCTGGAAAGAGTTTTTGAGGGCGATTAATCTCTAAAACTATACCCCTTTTAACTCAAAATGGTTTTTGTTGTACGCTATTAGACCTTCTTTTTGCAGTTTTGAAAGCTCAAAACTCATTGCGCTGCGGTCGATGTTCAAGTAATCGGCTAAATCTTGTCTGTTGAACTGGATGTCAAATACGTTTGAGTGTTTTTTCTGCGCTTCGTTTGAAAGATAGGTGAGAAGCTTGTCTCGGATTGATTTTTGAGACACGTTTTCGATTTTTTGGATTAGTTCAATATTTTCCTTGGATAGAATCTGGAAAAGATTATTGATGAGAATTTTGTGACGCGTGCAAGCGTTTTGGCACATGGATGTACATTTTTCGTACCCTAAAATCAGGACAACTGTGTCTTTAACAGCGACTGCGTCAATATTTGATTCCACATTTTTTGAACCAACAAAAGAAAGCGCCAGATTATCGTTTACGCCGAGCCTTGAGATGATAATTCGGCGTCCCCAGTAGGAATCTTTTTCGATGTTTACTTCGCCTGAGAGAATAAGGTAGATGTTAGAAATCATATCTCCTTGTCTGATTATCATTTCGCCTTCTTCGTACTTGCGTACACGCGCGTTGAAACATTCGAGCAGTTCTCTAAGCTCTTTGTCATTCATCCCGAAGAATACGGGTGAATTTTTTATCTGGTTGTAATAATTTTCTAATCTTTCCATGCTTTTATTATACATTAAATGATTTATTTTGGTTTTCTAGGCTAATTTAAACAGATGATTTCTTCCAAATTTATATTGAAGTTTTGTTACAAATTGTTACAATCAAAGTAACATGTGGTCTTCAATTAAGAAGGGTTTAATGAAAAAGTACTTTTTCTCAATACTAATAGCGGCGCTCTTTTGCGTGCCTGTAGAAGCTTCCATGGTAATTATAGATTATCAGGGAGATACGCTGGTGCGCGATAGAAACGTGGAACGGAATTTGATTATAAACAGCGATGATGATGGTGTTTATAATATTGCGCTCCGGCCTCTTGATGACTCTTTGAGAAGCGCAGGCGGAAGCGTTTCTATACCGCTTCAATATCTTTATATCAACAACACAAAGGAAGACGTGTATTTGAGGTACAACGAATATTCCAACATTTTTGACGGACTTTCAATGGGCGGAGTTGCAAGGAATATGACGGCTAAAATCCGCGATTACGGAATGGTTCCGGCAGGAGTATATCACATGAATTTTGAGGTACAGGCGACTGATATGGAAACTCAGCAGATTGCTTCTACCACAACGTTTACACTCCAATTTGTTGTGCCTTCAATTCAGGAGATAAGCTTGCACGGCGAAGTTCCTAGGATTACGGTTGGCGCGTCAGACGCGTTTGATAAGTCTAAAAGGGTTACGAATGAAGCGTCACCAATGGTGTATGTGAATTCTAATTGTGATTGGGAGTTGTCTGTTAACGCGGATAACTTTGGCGAAGGTGCCGGAAATTATTACATCCGGACGATTTCTGCTTCATCAAATGTGGGAGAGAGATTACAGGAGCGGGTTTTGCTTCAACAGGGCAAAGAAATAATTATTGCCAGAGGCAAAGCACCTGCGAATAATGAGTTTGTGTCTGTTGAATTTTCGCTCGAGAACAGAGATAAAGGCTTTATTCCGGCTGGGAATTATGACAACAGGGTTAGATATATTTTAAGGGAGACGAGGTAAGAAGAAGTGAAGAAGATTTTAGGCATAGTTTTATCAATATTTCTGGCAGTGCCGGCGTTTGCGTCGGTAGCGGTCGCACCTACGCGGGTTGAGATTAATGCGAATAAACTCAAGACCAATTACGTAACAACTGCGATTGAAATCAAGGGCGATACAAAAGAGCCTATGCGATTCAAGGTTTATCCTGGATTCTTCACGATTGACGAGAAGGGCGAAGTCGTAATGTCTGCTCCAGCTGGCGACCCGCACGATTTGTCAAAGAAGATTCGGTTTGTGCCTTCTGAATTCACTGTTGAACAGGGAAAATCCCAGAAATTGAGAATCAATATTGCTGGCTTGAACCAGCTTCCTGATGGTGAAAACAGAACAATGCTTTATATAGAAGATGTTAACCCGAAAGAAATGAATATTCCGACTGGTAGAGCGGGAATCGGCGCGCAGCTGATTGTTAAGACAAGAATCGGAGTTCCGGTTTATGTGGACAAAGGACGTGTGAGCAAAGACGCTGAAATCGAATACTTGAATGTGGTTAAGGCTAAGGATGGGCTTTATACAGATATGAAGATTCTATCAAAAGGTAACAGCAAAATCCGTTATTCCGGTAATGTTCAGATTATTGATGGCAAAAGACTTGTTGATGAGTATTCTTTGACAGGCGGGGTTGTTGGTCAGAATAGTTATTTTGTTGACAGACAAAAAATCAAGACTGACAAGATAAAGAATGCGGGTGAATATACTCTGCGTGCGGTGATTTCTTACTACGATGAGAACGGCAAACGCAAGAATATTAAGAAAGAAACAATATTAAAAATACAAGGTGAAGTGTAAAAAAGAAAAAAAGAAAGGAAGGTTTACCCTATGAAAAAATCGAAGTTTACAAAATTTTTGCCTGCTGTGTTGGCTCTAATGCTAATGAGTCCGGCAGCATTTGCAGCAGCAACCAACACAGATTCGTCAACAATGACAATCAATGTTCCTGAATTTATTAACATCACTAAAAAAGACACTTCTGTAGAAGCAGCTCGGGCTACTTTTAGTGATGCTTATGACGCAATTACTCTTGATGCGACAATGAATGCTATTTTCGAAGTAATTACAAACAAACCTGGTGACAAGATTAAGGTATCTGCAAAAGCACTAGCTGGTGGCTCTCAGGTTGAGGCTCTTTATGGAACAAGCGATTCTGCTCTTAATATTGTGTTCACTAATATTGAAAGTGGAAGAGAAGCAACAGCAGCAGCTGTTAATAACATTAT
>CANAXK010000006.1 GCA_947365485.1 uncultured bacterium | reverse complement strand
TAAACCTATGAGGGAGTATTAAAAATATGCCGAATAATGAAAGTGTTGGAAAAAAGATTGTAGAAGCTTTGAAAAAACAAGCAGAAAGTATGGATTTCGAAACAGAGCCGGTAAGCTTTGAATCAACCCCTGTTACAAATCCTATTAATAACGATATATTTGCTTCATCTTCTAATGATGATATTTTTGCAGAACCTGCAAAACCGGCTAAAGCTGCAAGCAGTAATTTCTTTGACGATATAGCAGAAGAGCAAGACCCCTTCTTTGCAGAGCCAAAACCTGTTCAGACTCCTGTTGTTGAGACAATGAGCGAATCTTTTGAGATGCCTGCAAATATTACAGTTTTGAAAAAGCTTATTTCCCAGCTGCCAAGCGGTGTATCTAGACACACAGGTGCTCAGATTATTAAACAAACCATGGAAGCTCTTGGAATCTCTATGAAGAGCGTTCTTCAAGACGCGCAGCAGGTTCAGGAAAACTTGAAAGTCTCTGCACGCGAATGCCAGGCTTCTATTCAAGAATACAAAAAACAAATTTTAACATTAGAAAAACAATCACAAAGCTACCAGAAACAGTACTCGGCTTTGAATGATTTGATAAGCTTGTTTATTCAAACAACAAAATAATAAAAAAGACGGATTTTAAAATCCGTCTTTTTTATTATATACCTTCATCACTTTCAGATTCTTCATCCGAACTTTGCGGAGTCGTAACTGTTACCCCGAGTGTTTCGAGCGCAGCGCGTGCTTTTGGAGCCAGTGCAGTGTCAGAGAAGTTTTCTAAAATCGTCTGATAGCACTCAATTGCTTCGGGTTTCATGTCACGGAGCCTGTAAACATTGCCAGCCTTGTAATACAAAGGCGCAAGCTCGGTTGAAGATGATACAAGCATCTGGTTATCAAGTTTTATTTTTATCCCGATTAAGGTCTCGTTGTCCTGCGGAGATAAAAGAGCCCTGCCGTATATTTTTTCTGTTAGCTTGTCTATGTTGTCAGACATCTCTGTGATTGCTTCCTTTGAAAGCTTTGAAGACTTCTTCGCCGCAGAAACATCAAGACTTATGGCCGATAATAGAAAAAATCCCGCAAGAATCGTTAATATTATTTTCTTCATACTGACTCTGTTTTACTCCTTTTATCCCTATTATATCCTAATTCTATTATAATAAAAAGTTGATTTTTCTAATCAATTAAATGTATGATTGTTTTATGGAAAAACTAGTTTATCAAATGTTTATTTTAGGAACCGGCGCAGAACTGGATAAAGCTCTTTCAAAAGGGCTTGGTGGTGTTATATTTTTTACAAGAGATATTGAATCAAAAGAACAATTTGAATCTTTAATATCAGATATAAAACAAAAATCTTTAATCCCTCCTTTCCTGTCTATTGACCAGGAAGGCGGACGGGTTGAGCGCACAGAAAATATCCATGAAAGGTACCTTTCTCCGCGCTTTGCTTTTCAAAAAGGCGAAAATTTCTTAGCAGAACAAACTGAAAAAATCGCACATGAACTTTTTGAATATGGGATAAACCTTAATTTTGCGCCCTGCGCGGATGTTAATACAAACCCTGATAACCCGATAATCGGCGAACGCGCGTTTTCTGATAAGACTGACGAGGTGATACAGGGCGTGAATCTGGTATCAAAAATATACCGCAAAAACGGGATAATACCATGCCTTAAACATTACCCCGGGCACGGCGATGCGGATAAAGACAGCCACTTAACTCTTCCTCAAATCGATTTGCCGCTTGAGGTTATGGAAAAAGTTCATATAAAGCCTTTTACCTGCGAGGCTGACATGATTATGGCAGCGCATCTTCACTGCACCTGTTTTGACAAAGAGATGATTCCGGCTTCTTTGAGTAAGAATGCAATCAGGTATTTGAGGAACACGCTAAAATACGATGGCGTCGTGATTTCCGATGATATGGTGATGAAAGGCGTGCAGGATTTTGGCTCGCTTGAAGCGTGTGTCATGGCGATTCTTGCTGGTGTTGATATGTTTATATTTAGAGACGCTAATTCTGAAACTATTGATGTTATTGAGCGGCTTGCTTATGAGGCCCAAAAGAATGATGAATTGAGAGCTCGCATTTTTGAGGCTAATAATAGGATACAGGCATTAAAAAATCAGAGGCTTCAATACGACCTCTGATTTTTGCTTAATATTATTCGATTTTATACAGCAGCCTTTTCAGCTTCAAAGCATTCTCTGCACAATACATCTCTGCCTTGTGTAGGGTTGAAAGGCACTTGTGTTTGTTTACCGCATTTTGCACAAACTGCATCAAACATTCTCTTTTTGCCTCTGTGTTGTTGTTTTTTTGCTTTTCTGCAGTCAGGGCATCTCTTTGGCTTATTTGCTAAACCTTTTTGAGCATAAAATTCCTGTTCGCCAGCTGTGAAAATAAATTCACTGCCGCAATCTTCACAAATAAGCGTTTCGTCTTGGTACATGACATTGTCTCCTAAATAATTTAATAAAACCATAGCAAATTAGTATGCTATGGTTTTATTCTAACCTTTTTTCCCTTAACCGTCAAGCATTTTGGGAAATTTGTGCAATAAAAGTTAATAAAATTTATAATTTACCGGTAGAACCAAACCCGCCAGCGCCGCGTACTGTTTCCGTAAGTTCAGTCACCACTTCGATTTTAGCCTGCTCGCATCGTGCGATTACCATTTGTGCAACTCTTTCGTCCGGGTTGATTGTGTAAGCTTCGTTGGAGAGGTTTACAACAGGGATGCAAACTTCGCCTCTGTAGTCTTCGTCAATTGTGCCGACACAGTTGATAAGACTTATGCCGTGCTTGATAGAAAGTCCGGAGCGCGGTCTGATTTGGGCTTCGTAGCCATGCTCGAGTTCGATTTTCAAACCTGTAGGGATGAGTTTTCGCTCAAGCGGTTGTAAAGTGACAGGCTCGTCGATTGCAGCGCATAAATCCATTCCGGCAGCACCTTCTGTTTTGTATTCAGGCACAAAACGATTGTGCTCCATTCTAAAAATCTTTAAAATCATTAAATACTTCCCCTCTATATTTAGGCTGTGATAATTGTTTTTCCGTCGACAACTTCTTTAGGGAAAATCGTAAGCGTTTCGATTCCCATTGTTTTGTCGATTTTCTTTTCAGCAGGAAGGTTGGCTTTTTGTGCTTTTTCCACAGGGTTTTCTTCGTTGTTCATCATTGACATGAAGCTGTTTGCATATTTGATAAACATGTTTCTTCTAGGTTTGCAGTTGTCTGATACTGAAATTGATGATACGTTCATAAGCCTTGCCTTTCCTTGTATTTTAATTGTTAAACAGACGAAATTTCATGTCAATAAAAATATAACATTTGTAACAAAAAAGTTTTTGTGTTAATATGGTTTTGTTGAAAATTAAATAATTGATGTTTGTCGTAGTGGCACTCTGCCGCAGGAAAAGGTGACTAAATGTCACGTTTTCCGAGAGGGCTCCCCTTGAGGGAACATCCGCCACGAAGACTGGCAATAATTGAAAATTGAATATATAAGAGTACGGGTCGTAGTGGCGGAATCGGTATACGCGCACGTTTGAGGGGCGTGTGGAGAAATCCTTGGGGGTTCAAGTCCCCCCTACGACAATTTTTTATTAAAGAGGTCTGTATTCAGCTATCAAAATTTTCTAATCAAAATCAGCCGTCATTTAATGCCAGATGGGTAATTAACCAAAAATATAAGTCTGCATGCGAAGGGGCTTATCTTTCATACCGTGAGTCGGAAATAAAACAAGGTGAAAAATTATTATCCACCTTCCCAAATCATAAATTAAAATTAGAAAATAACGGTATTAGAAATGTAACTACAAAAAAATACCATGAATTTCCTGAGTTGGATGATGAAAATACTCATTTTGAAAATCTAATGTACTTCTATAGTTTATAAAAGAAAATGGAAATAAGTTTATACAAGAATTATTTAACTTTTAAGTTGAAAGATTTCAATCTTTTGCAAACAGCATGTATCCTGCATTTGCATAACTTCTAGGCTTAATTTTTCCAATTTCCACCCAATATCTAATGGTTGAAGTTGGAACACCTTTGTGTTTTGCGCATTTAGATATTGTTAGTAAATCTCCTTGACTATCAATGGTTTCAACTTCAAACATGTTTATTGCAATTTTCATAGAACGATTTAATATGCGAAACATAAATAATAAAATTCATTTTTATTATTTTTATTTTTTAATGACTTTGATAGTTTAATTTTATTTTCTTCAATTTCTGACCAAAGTTTCTGCATACTACCTCATACTTTATGGTTTGATTATTTTAGAAGTATAAGGTAATAAAAGTCAATAGATTTTAAAGATTTACAAATTGCTCAAAATCTATTTTTGTACTATGATATAGTAAGAGGTGAAAATGGATTTTTTTAGAGAACATAAAAAATTGATAGTTGGGTTAATTGCAGTATCATTTATCTTGTGGACTGTTGGCATGGGGCTTTTGATGATACTTCCAACGCTCGGTAAATAAAAACGGGAGAACTGATTTTTGGCTGGAAAAAAAGTATTAGGCATCTTGGTATTATTCGCTTTGATACTCAACACATTCGCGTGTTGTGCCACTTTTGCAGCCTCTGATCTTGAGACAAAGAAAAAACAAACCCGTGCAAAAATTAATCATTTAAAATGGCTGGAAAGCGTTGAAACCAACAAGCTTTATAAGAACCAGCAAAAGTTAGAAAACGCGACCACCTCGCTTCAAAACTCCAAAACCCAGATTCTAAGCGCCCAGAAAGAATTGAACGGAATGCAGGCGCAGCTTGATAGAGCGGCTGCTGAATACAACAGCCTTAACTCTGTGCTGGCTATGCATATTAGAAAAGTGTTCAAGGTGCAGAGAAAGGCATTCTTTGAGCTTCTGATTACTTCGGAAGATATTAATATGCTCGTTGACAGGGTTTATTTCCAAAAAATTATTCTTAAAGAAGATTACGACAGAATGGTTGTGGCGAAGAAAAAAGCGCAGGAAATTGCAATGCTCAAATACAATATTGAAGCAAGAAAACGCAATCTCGAACGCTCTGTTGCCTCACTCAATTCTCAGCAAACATATATCCAAAAAGCTATTAATAAAAACGAAAACATGATTAATAAGCTTAGAACAGACAGGATTGCTTACCAAAAAGCAGAAAAAGAGCTTGCTAAGCAATCAGCAAGTATTGGTTCGTATATTAATAAAACAGCACGAGATACCGATATTCAGGTGGCTTCCGGATTTATTAAGCCAATTCAGGGCAGAATTACTTCGCCATTTGGCTGGAGAACACACCCTATATTTAACAGCAAATCTTTCCACTCAGGAGTTGATATAGGTGGGCCTAATCTTGGCGCTATCCGCGCATCTAATTCCGGCAAGGTTATTTATTCCGGCTGGTATGGCGGATACGGGAAGGTTGTAATTGTTGAACACGGTATTGTTAACGGAAAACCGATTACTACCTTGTACGCACACATGAACTCTACTGCTGTTGCTAAAGGTCAGCGTGTTTCAAAAGGTCAGGTTCTTGGCTATGAAGGCACAACAGGCTACAGCACCGGGCCGCACTGCCACTTTGAGGTAAGGGTAAACGGGCAGCCTAATAACCCGCTAAATTATATATAATAGGAAATCAGAGCTTTGAATAAAAAACTAGTTGCAGCATTAATAACATCTTTTGTTCTCTCAAACGCAGCGTTTGCAGAGTATTCATTTGTTGACCCTGCTGATTTCACGGGCGACGCGTTCTTTACTCCTCCAGTTTTTCAGGAACAGGAAGAAGCCGGAGCGCCAAAGAAATCAAAAAGTAAAAAGACTCTTCCGCCTGTAAAAAAAGTTAGGCTTATCGTTAAAAAGAAACTAAAGCAGCATTCTGATAAAAAATTGCAACTCGCTCCTACACAGCTTGAGGACGATGTTTACGCAGCAGGTACAGAAACCTCTGAGTATGCGTCAAAGGAGATTGAAGAAAACTTTGATGAAAACATGATGCCTGATGGATTTGAGGCTGATGAAGAAGCTGTTGCAGAACAAAAGAAATCAAAAAACTTCTGGTCACGTAAAGATAAAAAGGATAAAGTTGCAGAGGTTGAAGAATCTGAAAACATAATCCTTGATTGTGAAAACATGGACTATGACACTGATACATACTGCGTTAAGGCAACCGGAGACGTTAATGTTGAGTTCGTAAAACAGGGGACACATGTTAAGGCAGATGTACTTACTTACGACCGCATGAATAATACAATTAAGGCAGAGGGTAATGTAAGGATTCTGAAAAACGGGCAGACAATTACCGGTGATTATATATTTGTTGACATGAACGAAGAAAACGCACTTATTGAAAACCCTCTGACCCAGACTGCCACAATTGAAATCAAGGCGAAAAAAGGCTATGTGTACGGCGATAAAATTGTGCAGGAACACGGGTCTATTAAAGTGGATGAATCATTCCCAATAAACTTCCGCTCTGCAAACCGCGGTCCAAATATGGGCGAAATGCTCGTTCCAAAAGACCAGACCTTGAGTAATGACATGGAACAAGGTATTATCAAGGTTACCGTAAAAGACATGAAAATTACCCAGAAAGGTGATTTGGAAATCCTTTCTGTTAAACAGGCAAGGGTATTTAAAAACGGCAAAAGGGTTATAAAGATTCCTGCGCTGAAAATCTATACTAATAAGAACCACGAATTTGGCGAGACAAACTCCTGGGAATTGGGTTCATTCAGAGGCCTTGGCATGTATTTAGGCCCGGGATTTGTATTTGAACTCCCGAAAGGCTCTGTTTTAAAGGCAATGCCGATTTTGAACTATAACCACGGAATCGGTGTCGGCGGTATCGGACGCTTGAGCACCGCTACTAACAGAACCCAGGTGGCTTATGGTACGGCAAAAAGCTTGTTTATGGTAAGAGGTAAACAGATGCTGGACGATAACCTTTACCTGCAATACGGTATGAACGACTATATGCAGGAATGGTTCTTGGGAAGACGCAGACCTAAATACGGTATGAATCTGGTTTATGAGAACGGATACTCTTCTAACGACTTTCTCCTGAAAGGCCACGCTTCAAGATACGCCCACCGTTTTGATGCCGGTTATTACCACGATATTGACGAAGACAAAAACTACGGAGCTGTAAGAGGCGACCAGATTGGCACTATGCGCTTTAGATACATGGCACAGGCTGATCAAAATATTATAAACTACAAAAATCAGGAAGAGCAAAAAG
This sequence comes from uncultured bacterium, assembly GCA_947365485.1. Taxonomy (GTDB): domain Bacteria; phylum Cyanobacteriota; class Vampirovibrionia; order Gastranaerophilales; family Gastranaerophilaceae; genus CAG-196. The sequence continues at coordinate 12,950 of CANAXK010000006.1, read as the reverse complement.
CTTTTAGTATTGATTTGACCGCACAGCTCGCAGCGTCTCTTTATGGAACGGGCGACACCCAGATTATCGGAAGAATCGGCCCTAGGCTCCATACCCAGTACAAACGCTGGATGCAGGATATCGGGTATTTCCACTCTGTATATGATGACAATTCTCCGATTCCGGTTTTTGATGCTTATAGATACGGTCAGTCAAATGTTTACTTGAGAGAATACTTAAGAATCTGCAGATGGCTTACTGTTTCATGGTTTGGCTCCATTAACCTCTCCGGCGATTCTCCAAATGGTAAACAATTCCAGGAAAACGCGTTCTATTTCTCACTCGGGCCGGATGATATCAAGGTCAACCTCGGGTATGACTTTATTAGAGAAAACACTTTCTTTACTGTCCAGCTGATGATGGATGCCAAAGGTACACAGCTGGATTATGAAAGACTGGAAATAAAACAGGATAAGAAAGCTAAAAAGAGCGAAGAAATTGTTGAAGAGGACGAGAACGAATTTAGAAATTCTAACCGCGCTCCTGTACTCCAACGCGCTGTAGTCGAAGATGTTAAGACGGTGGAAGATGTACTGTAGAAAAAAAACTTTGATTCAAGAAATAATTGATTGCGGAAAATTGTGCGGGGAAAAGAACTTCACCCCCGGATATTCCGGTAATATCTCTGTAAGATACCGGGATGGTATGCTTATCACAACTTCCGGCTCTTCTAACGGATACTTGAGCGCGGATGAGCTTGTGGAAACTGATTTTGAGGGAAAATCTCTTGAAGCTGGCAAAAAACCTTCGAGCGAGAAGTTTTTGCATATCGGGATTTATAAAAAGAGACCGGAATTCAATTATATTATCCATGTCCACTCTCCTTATCTCAGCACTTTTGCTTCTGCGGGCAAAGACCTGATGGAGCCAATTATGGCAGAGAATGTTTTTTATTTTGGCGGAATCCCGCTTGCTGAATACGCACTCCCTTCAACAATGGAACTTGTTGATAATACGGTTAAGTTTTTTGATAAGTACGACGCTGTTTTGATGGCGAACCACGGGTTTGTTATTGGCTCTAAGACAATCAGAGACGCTTATATGAAACTGGAACTCGCTGAATCCTATGCGCAGGTTGTGCTGAATACACAGATTCTTGGCGGCGCAAAAGTTTTGACTAAAGACGAGGCTGATAAGATTCTTGCGCTAAGGTAATTGACAGATTGCCCTGTGTGCGCTAAACTGAATTTGCAATGAAAAAAACAGCGATAAAATATCTGAATAGAAATTGGTGGCGCGGGTTAGTTTAACTACCCGAATTTTTACTGTTCTGTTTAGTTTTTATGGGTAGTTAAAACCTCGAAGGTTTTGTCTGCTCAATTTTCTGCTTGTGAAAGTAAACAAATGTAAACAATATCTTGAGGTAAAGCAATTTTCGAGATTCACAAGTTTTAAAGGAATGGAATAATATTATGTCATCAAATAACAATAAAATACTTATTAATAGCTTACCGAAAACCCTTAAGCCGGCAGCAAAGTTTGTAAGACATCAGGAACAGGCGTCAGGGCTCTCAACCACGCGCTTTATACAGGATTTCTCAACCTGCCTGATACCAAAAGCCGTGTTCTCAAGAAGCGCTGCTGATTTAACAGAAAATACTTTTTTGGAAGTCTCTGAAGAAACTCTGATCTACGTTGTACCTACTGTTCTTGGACAACACGTTGCAAGAAAAGCTTTTTCTAAAGGTCTGCCGGAAAACTTGAAAAAAGAAGTTGCAACAGTTGGCGCCGAACTCATTGAAAAAAATGGCGCAAATAATAAAAAAGTTTTGCCTGTTAAGGCGGCTATCGCGCTTGCTGCGATGGCGATTCCGCTAACAGAATTTTCTTTGAACTATATAAAAAATTTGATGACGCTGAAAATTTTTAATAAAAGCGATTTTAAAAACATCGCTTCACTTGAAAACAATCAGGAGGATAAAAAACATCAGGAGAAAGTGAGAAAGAGCGCAAAAAGACATATCGGATTTGCAGCGGGTGCGTATGCCGGCTGCCTTGGTATGGCAGCACTTCTGGCTTCTAAGGGTAAGGACTCGAGAGTTTTGCAAAAAGTGTCCGAGTTCATTGTTGCTCCGGGGTCGAAATTGTTTAAGGATTCTCCTAAGGCAAAGAATTTCTTTAACAAATACTTCTGCATGGACTTTAATAGCCAGAACGGCAAACTCTGCTTGAGCAAAGGTCAACTTACAACAAGCGTTCTGGTTGGCGGTGCGGGGTATTTTGGCGCTTCTGCTGATAGAGGTAAGGAGAACTTGAAAGAGACAGCAACGAGATTTCCGCTTGTCGGGTTGTACGTGATTACCGGCAGCGAGCTTGTTGAAAAAGGGTTTAAGAAACTGCTTTACAAAATGGGCAAGTGCAAAGACTTGATTGGCAAGGATTTGAAGGTGCCGGAGTTTGATAAATTGGAAGATTTGGCAAAAAAACTTGCAGCTGATAGAAAATCAACGACTGAAAAGGAATACAAGTCACTTGTTAAACAGAAAGTTTTGATATCAGGACTTCCTTATGTGTTCTCAATCGGGGTGATGGGATTTTTTGTTGCCGGCATGACTAATCATTTTACGAAAAAAAGATACGAGAACGCTAAGAAGCAAAATACAAAAGTTCAATAATTATATGCTAGAATGTTGGTATGGATTTATTCACACAACTGGAAGAAGCAAACAAACAAATTCCGCTTGCGGAGATTCTGCGCCCGAAAACTCTTGACGATTTTCTCGGCCAGTCAAATGTTGTTGCGCCAAATTCGCCGCTTTTAAATCTTTTAAAAACCCAGAGACTTTTTTCTTTGATCCTGTGGGGAACTCCGGGCTGCGGGAAAACAACGCTCGCAAGACTTATCGCAACAAAGGTTAATGCGCAGTTTATTGAACTCTCTGCTGTGACTTCCGGCATAAAGGAAATCAAAGAGACGATTGAGCAGGCAAGACAGGCTTTGAGAAGCGGACAGAAAACGATTTTGTTTATCGATGAAATCCACAGGTATTCAAAAACCCAGCAGGACGCGCTTTTGCCGCATGTGGAAAACGGAACCGTGTTTCTAATCGGCTCTACGACGGAGAATCCTTCATTTCAGGTTGTTCCCGCACTGCTTTCAAGGGTGCAGGTGATAAGGTTGAATCCGATTAATGATGTGAGCATGGAAAAGATTGTTAATCGCGGGTTTGAGTATCTGGAGAAGAATTACCAGCCGATTCAGTACGACGAAGAGGTGACGAAGTTTATTGTTAATAACGCCCGTGGAGACGCGCGCTGCGCTTTGAACCTTGTTGAAAATTCTTACTTTGCAAGCAATTTTTCGAAGGACACAAGGCTTTTGAGCGTCGATATTCTGGAAAGTATTACGCAGAAAAGGAATACGAGATATTCGACCCAGGAACACTATGACTGCGCTTCCGCGTTCCAGAAAAGCTTGCGCGGGTCTGACGCGAATGCCGCGATTTATTACCTTGCAAAAATGATAGAGGCCGGCGAAGACCCGAGATTCATTGCAAGGCGTTTGATTGTTTGTGCGGCGGAAGATGTGGGGCTTGCAGACCCAAATGCGATGAATATCGCAGTAAACGCTTACCGCGCGGTTGAGATAATCGGGCTTCCGGAAGGCAGGATTCCGCTTGCCAATGCGGTTGTTTATGTTGCGAACGCGCCTAAGTCGAACAAGGTAATAATGGCGATTGATAAGGCGCTTTCGGATATCGAGCACGGCAAGGATTTTCCGCCTCCGATGCATTTGAGGGACGCGCATTACAAGGATGCGAAGAAATGCGGGTTTGGTGAGGGCTATGTTTATACGCATGCTGCGCCGGATGTGGAGCAGCAGTTTATGCCGGATGAACTTGTAGGGGTGAAATACTTATAAGTAAGCGCGTATGTCCCTTCTCCCCTGTGTGGGAGAAGGTGCCCGGAGGGCGGATGAGGGGAACAATCGTTTTCATGCTAAAATTTAATCATGGAACACCTCAAAAAATTTGCAAAAACGCTTAGAAAAGAGCAAACTCGTCCAGAACAAATCATGTGGCACATACTACGTGAACGCCGATTTTTCGGGCTTAAATTTCGCCGTCAGGTTCTGCTTAATAAATATATTGCAGACTTTGCCTGTTTTGAAAAGAAAGTAATCATTGAGCTAGACGGCAGAGAGCATCTAGAGGAAGACGGAATTATCAGAGACAAAATCAGAACCGAGTATTTGGAGGATATTGGGTTCCGGGTTATTAGGTTTTATAATACAGATGTTCTGAATCATCTGGAAATTGTTTTGGAGTTTTTGTATAGAGAATTGATTTCTAGGGAGTAAAATTGCTCCCCTCATCCGAGCTCCGCCCACCTTCTCCCACACAGGGGAGAAGGGACATATGCGCTTACAAATCTGCTACAAAATGCTCTATACATTCATTGTAGGGTTATAAGTCAGATTAGAAATAAGTATTTTTTAAAGATATGATAAACCTGTACAGTAAAGGGTTTAAGTTGTATGCCTTTTGATAGAAAACTTATGATGAAAGAAACAGCTGGTTCATCGCACAGGCTGAAAGCAGTATGATGGCAGCATGCGACTTCATTGAGCTTGTAATGCTCTTAAAGAAGCTTTTCAACAAACATTTTGTTAATAAAAAGGTGCGGCATTGCCGCACCTTTTCTTTTCTAACCTCTAACCAGCGCCCTGTCGAACATCTGCTTGTAATAATCCATGTTGATGTTCAGATTCTCGCCGATTTCAAACAACATCACAAGCAAGTCTCTGTCAGCCTGACAGGTTATTCGCTGAATCAATTCCTCAATGTTCGTCACAATCTTTGAGAAATAATAGTTCTGCGCCTCTGCAATGTCAACCTTGATTTCCAGCTTCGAAATACAGTCAAGAAGCTCTAAAGTCGCCTCAACCTGCTGAATATCAAGCGCATAAGAAAGCCTGTTGATGTTTTGCGCAATCTTCTTGCTGAAAATCCTTGAAGTCGGAGTCTTGTCTATCTCAATCCCGATTCTCTTCGCCTCAAAGTTGATGTCAGAAGCCTGCTGGGTTATATCCGAATCCAAAAACCCGCGCGAATCCACAAACAAATCGTTGAACTGCTTTGTAAGAACATACTGGGCAGAAATCTTGAACTCCTTCGGAATCTCCAAACCGAGCGTCTGCATCTGGTAAATCGAACCCTTGCCCTCGTTGTACATTGACTCATAAGTGTTGGCAAAGATTTGCAACTTGCCCTTGAGCATTGTTTGAAGAATCTTTCGCCTTTCCTCAATAAATATATCCTTGAGCGTGAAGTACTCTTTGCCAAAGTAATTGTCAATGTGCCTTATAATCTCTGTGAGCGGCGATACAAGATAAGTGCGGATAAGCTCTTTTTGTATGTCACTAAAGTTTTCAGAGTATTCTTTTATCGCACAGTGGAAATCACCGCCTGAGAACTGGAGCAGAGCAAAAATCATGTTGGATTTTTCCAGCGTAACCTTTGATTCCACCTCAATGTGCCCGATTACAAGCTGTGAGTTGCCCTTCTGCACACGCTTGTAAGAACGCTTTTTGATTTTGTAACAATAAACGCTCTCTTCGTCCTCAATGTCAGCGTAGAGCGAAGATATTGCCCACAAACTTACTATCTGCTTTGGCGTGATAACAGAAGGTTTTACAAACTTTTCAAACACATCTTTACCGGTGCCAAACTCAGGAATGTTGCTCTTTGCTTCCTTGAGGATTTCCAAAAACGGTGTTTCCAAATCCTTCTTGAGGAACGATTTTGCAAGCTGCATAACCCTTGCAGCGTATTTCATAATCTGAACGGTCTCGATTCCTGATATTTCAGAGAAGAACCAGCCGCAACTTGTGTACATAAGCATTGCCTGCCTCTGGATTTCAAGAAGCTCCATTGCTTTTACCTTTTGCTCGTCATCCAAATCAGGAAGGAAGTACTCATCCTGAAAACTCTTAACACTCATGTCGCTTCTGTCCAGAATAACGCTGATGTAGTTGTCACGAGCATCCTGAGGATTCTTGAAGTATTTTTTTGCATGCTTGTTGTAAACACAAATCATCTCGTCTCTTAAAAAGTCAAGCGCGTTTCTAAGCGGCTTTCTCCATTTCTGATTCCAACCCGGATGCCCGCCTGTTGAACAACCGCAATCATCACACCAGCGGCCTACACCGTGGAAACAGCTCCATGATGAAACCGGCTTGATTTCAACCTCCCAGTCGCTTCTGTACTTGTCAAGGTATTCTGCGTAGTTCGTGATAATAAACCCTGCGTCTTTGACCTTGAGCTTGAGCGCATAAGCAAGCGCCATGTCGCCGAATTTGGTGTGGTGACCGTAGCTTTCTCCGTCGGTTGCAATGTTTACAAGCTGGTTGTAATTTCTGACATCAGAAACCCCGTCTTTGAGTCGGTTTACAAACTTGTTTCCGTCTGTAAGCAGCTCGTCAAATGCAACAGAACGCGAAATTGCGCCGTCATAGAAGAATAGGTCAATATATTTTCCCGGTGCTGATTTTATGTAATACCTGTAAGAACGCGCAGGGTCAATGTTGCCCCAGCTTACGTCCTGCCATGTGCTTTCACCCTCTTTTCTGATTCTTTGAGCCTGATAAGGCGAAAGGATGGTGAATTTTATCCCGTTTTCCACGAGAACACGGAGCGTGTCATCATCGACCGCTGTTTCTGCAAGCCAGATACCTTCCGGCTTTCTGCCAAAACGGTATTCAAAGTCTTTTACACCCCATTTTACCTGTGTTTGCTTGTCTCTTTCGTTTGCAAGCGGCATAATCATGTGGTTGTAAACCTGCGCAATCGCGTTTCCGTGTCCGGAGTGCATTCTTCTGGAATTGATGTCCGCTTTGATTACGCGCTCGTAAGCCATCGGCGCAAACTCTTCCATCCACGAAAGAAGAGTCGGGCCAAAGTTGTAGCTGATGTACTCGTAGTTGTTTACAACGTTGAGAATCTGGTTTTTCGAATCCACGATTTTGGAAACAGAGTTCGGGTTGTAGCACTCTGCATTAATCCTCTCGTTCCAGTCGTGGAACGGTAGAGCGCTGTCCTGCTGCTCGATTGCTTCCAGCCATGGGTTTTCTCTTGGCGGCTGGTAAAAGTGACCGTGTATTGTTAGAAAAACTTTCTTTTTGTCTTTATTATCTTTTTCTTGTTCCAAGTTATCTAATGGCATATTTATTTAACTCCGTTTTTGTTTTCCTCAGGCGCCTTTTTCGTTACGGTAAGCTGCTTTACGTCAACCCACGCATCGCCTAATGCATCTGAAAATACAACACCCTTGATTTCAACTTCGTCGTTGGTCTTTAAATCAATAAACTTTTCTGCAACATCTCTTTTAAGGAATAATTTCATTTCAGAGAGTGGAATGTCGTGTGCTGTGTCTTCTCTCTGGATTAGAAAAGAGATGTAATCGTCTGATGATTTGAATGCAGGTTTGTAATCAAGTCCGAGTGTTGAGAATTTGTCGAACTTAGCTTTCATAACGATTGATTTGTTGAGATAAGCTTTTGGTGAATTTACAACAGAAAGCGGTTTTACCGGAATATAAGCTTGCTGTGTTGCAGCCGGAGCTGTTGCTGCTGGCTGGGCTGAAACTTTTTCAACACAAACTGCGCTCGTTGTAAAAATCATTGCACTCAACATCACCAGTGCAGCTGATTTGATATATCTAAAATAAGTCATTTTCTTTACCCTCTCTTACTTAACTACATTCTAGCATGTTTAATACTAATTGTAAAATTTCGTATTTGCTGATATATTATATGATATGAAGGATTTAAATGCTATAAACCGAGAGAGAGAAGAACGGGCTAATCTTTCTCAGTATAAAGATTTAATAGAAACTATATCAAAAGTTGAGTACAAAAAAATCTCATCTCTTGGCCTTATCGACTTGTCTGAAGTCATAAGTCTTGCAAACTACACTGTTTACTACCTTGTAAACAACGCAAAGTCAAACGAAGTCTACAATCAGGCTTATATTGTAAAAGCAATTAAGTGGGCAATAAGAAACGAAATGCGCAGGCGCTACAAATGGCACGTTATGCGCGAACAGGAAAACTTTGAACAAGAAAGAATCAAAGACGCTGTGTACAAAACAATTCTTTCAATAGACGAACTTGCAGACGCAGAAAACCCGACACTGATTAAGGACTCGCAGAGAACTCCGGAGGAGAAAGCAGAGATTGTTGAGCTCAAAAAAAGAATTTGCGATTCAATGAAAAAACTTTCCCAGCGCGAACAGGACTTGATTGAAGCCAAGTATTTCTATGATAAAAAGCTTAAAGATATTGCAGTTGAGTTCAATATTTCGCAGTCGAGAATTTCAAGAATTATCCAGACAGCGCTTGAGAAGATAAAAAAAGATTTGTTAAAACAGGAACAGGTATTAGATGAAGACAATATTTGAAAAAAGTAACGGGGCAGATGGTATCGGAGTAGGGGATTATAAACTCGGTGATTTCTTGCCGGCAGAAATGTTGAGGGATGGTGAAATTGGACTTCCGCAGCTTGGCGAACTTGAGGTTTTGAGGCACTACAAAGAACTAAGCGACAGAAATTTCTGTATTGAAAAAGGCTTCTATCCGCTTGGCTCCTGTACAATGAAATACAACCCGAAAGTTAACGAGTTCCTTGCCTCTCTTGAAGGGTTTGCAAACCTCCACCCACTCCAGGATGATGAGGATTCTCAAGGCGCATTGGAGCTTATGTACAATTTGCAGGAAGCCTTGAAACACATTACAGGTATGGACGCAATAACCTTGCAGCCGGCTGCGGGCGCGCATGGCGAGCTTACCGGCATGATGGTTATTAAAAAGTATTTTGAAGTAAAGGGTGAGACAAACAGAACAAAGGTTATTGTTCCGGATTCTGCTCACGGTACAAACCCTGCAAGTGCTAAGATGTGCGGGTTTGAGATTGTTGAAGTCAAATCAAACGACAAAGGTCAGGTTGATGTTGAAGCTTTGAAAGAGCTTCTGGATGAAAAAGTTGCAGCAATTATGATGACAAACCCGAATACTCTGGGGATTTTCGAGGAAAAAGTTCTCGAGATTTCAAAATTGATGCACGATAATGGCTCTTTGCTTTATTACGACGGCGCAAATTTCAATGCGGTTATGGGCTGGACAAATCCTGCGTTAATGGGGTTTGATGTTGTGCATTTGAACCTTCACAAAACATTTGCAACACCTCACGGCGGTGGCGGCCCGGGTGCAGGCCCCGTAGGGGTTGTAGAAAAGCTTAAGGATTATTTGCCTTCTCCTGTTATTGATTGTGTTGATGGCAAGTATGTAAGAAATTACGATATTAAACACTCAATCGGCAAGGTCAGAAGTTTTTACGGAAATTTCGGAATCCTTGTAAGGGCTTATGCTTACATCCTTATGATGGGCAAGAATCTTAAGCTTGCGAGCGCTGATGCGGTTTTGAACGCGAACTATTTGAAAGAAAAGCTCAAGGGCGCCTATGATTTGCCGTATGATGAGCCTTGCATGCACGAATTTGTGCTGTCTGGCGAAAAACAGCACCATCAGGGCGTGTCAACGCTCGGGATTGCAAAGCGTTTGATGGATTCAAATTGTCATCCGCCAACAGTTTACTTCCCGCTAATTGTGCATGAAGCTTTGATGATTGAGCCGACGGAGTCTGAATCAAAAGAGGTTCTGGACAATTTTGTAGAAATTATGCTAAAAATAGCGCGTGAGATTGAAGAAAATCCGGAAGGGGTTTTAAAATCTCCGCAAACTACGCCAATCAAGAAGGTTGACGAGACACTGGCTGCAAGAAAACCGGATTTAACCTACAAGGGCTGATAAGAAATCGCGTTTACGCTTCGCCCTTGAAGGGAGAAGCTGCCCGGAGGGCTGATGAGGGTGATTTAATGGATATGAGGACAAAATGAAAAAGGTATATATAGAAACACTTGGTTGTCAGATGAACAAATCTGATGCAGAACGTATGTTCGGAATGCTTGAACATCTTGGCTACACTCAGACAGAGGAGCCGAAAGAAGCTGACATGCTTATTATCAACACCTGCTCTATCAGGCAGCTTTCAGAAGACAAGGCATACAGCGCAATCGGGGTCTGGGGTAAGTGGAAAAAGAACAAGCCTGATTTGAAGATTGTTTTTGCCGGCTGCGTTGCGCAGCAGGCTGGCAAAGACCTGTTCCGTCGTGCGCCTTACGTGGATTTGGTTTTGGGAACTCAAAGGCTTTATGAACTTCCGAACCTTGTAAAAAGAATCGAGGCTGGTGAGAGGGTTGTTTCTGTTGAAGAAAAGCCGTTTGAAGAAAGTGACATCCAGATTAACCGTGTAAAAAGCGTTAATGCTTGGATTCCGATTATGGAAGGCTGCAACAACTTTTGCACATACTGTATTGTGCCGTACACGCGTGGCCGCGAGCGTTCCAGAAAGCCTGAACTTATTCTGAATGAAGCAAAAAAAGCGCTTTCAGAAGGGTTTAAAGAAATTACGCTCCTCGGGCAGAATGTTGATTCTTATGGTAAAGACCTTGAGGGCTGGAATCTTTCAAGATTGTTGAGAGAAGTTAACGCGCTAGAAGGAAATTTCAGAATAAGATTTGTGACATCTTATCCTACTGATATTACGGAAGAGCTTATTGATACTGTAATCGAGCTGGATAAGGTTTGCGAGTATTTCCACATCCCGATGCAATCAGGCGATGATTATGTCCTGAAAAAAATGAACCGCAGGTATGATTACGCGACTTACAAAAAGATTTGCGACAATCTTAGAAGCCGGATTCCCGATGTTACGATTACAAGCGACTTTATTGCGGGATTCCCGGGTGAAACAGAAGAGCAGTTCCAGAATACTTTGAAGGCAATGAGTGAATTAGAACTTGATTATTCTAACACAGCTGCTTACTCTCCGCGTGAAAAAACTGTTGCAGCCAAGTGGGTTGATTTATATATCGATGAAGATGTAAAGACAGAACGTCTTGCGAGATTGAACGAACACAACCGCGCTTGCTGCCTGGCTTCTAACAAAAAATATGTTGGACGCGAATTGGAAGTTCTTGTTGAAAAGTTTGAAATTAGAAAAGGCAAGAGCGTAATTACTGGTCGCACAAGAAATAACAAGATTGTTCATATACCTTATTACAAGGATATTACAGGCGAGTTTGTAAATGTGAAAATAACAAATGCGCGCACCTGGTACCTGAATGGTGAGATGGTATGAAAAACGTAAGACAATCAAACGTAAATATTCACAAAGACGCATGGGTCGAGATTAATCTAGAATCTCTTGCGCAAAATATCCTCGAAATAAAAAAAGGGATTCCAAAAGACAAGAAATTCATGGCAATCGTTAAGGCTGACGCCTACGGTCACGGGGCTGCAATGCTTGCGCAGACAATGCTCGTCTCTGGAGTCGATATGCTGGGCGTGTCTTCTGTGGACGAAGGCTTGGATTTGAGGAATGTGAAAATCAAATGCCCGATTCTTGTTGTGGGCGCAATTCCACTCTGGGCAATCGAATCCGCTGCAAAGAACGATATTGCGTTTTCAGTATTTAATGACGAGCACCTGAAAGTTTGTCGCGAGGTTTACGAAAGAACAGGTATAAAACCAATCGTTCACGTAAAGATTGATACTGGCATGAACAGGATTGGGGTGCGCTCGGAAGACGCGATTGAATTTATTGAACAGGTCAGAAAATCAGAGTACTTGCGATTTGAAGGTGTGTTTACCCACCTTGCAGCAGCCGAAGAGCCGGACGAGACAGAGAAACAAGTTTCTAGATGGAATAGCGTTATTGAAAATATTGATACAGCAGGGCTTCTGATTCATATTCAAAACACAGCTGCGACTTTTTCGTACGACTTTAAATCAAATATGGTGCGGGTCGGCATCTCTTTGTACGGGCTTTATCCGGATTTACCGCCAAAATATAATTATAGACCTAAGCTTAAACAAGTTATGGGTTTGAAAGGTCGAATTACCAATATTCATGAAGTTAAAGCTGGAGAAGGTGTAAGCTATTGTCACAAGTTTATTGCTTGCGAGCCAACAAAGGTTGCGACCATCCCTATTGGTTATGCTGACGGGGTTTCTAGAAGTCTTTCTAACAAGATTTATGGTAAAATTAACGGTCAAAAAGTTCGTCAGGTTGGCAATATTACTATGGATCAAATGATGTTTGACCTTTCGGATGTGGAAGCCAATGTTGGCGATGTGGTAACGCTTTTGGATGATGAGGTTTTGACGCTTGATAGTTGGGCGAAAATATTAGATACTATTAATTACGAACTTACATGCAGACTAAAAGTGCGTTTGCCAAGAGTTTATGTGAGGTAACGCCGTATTCCCTCTCCTTAGGGAGAGGGCTAGGGTGAGGGGACAACCCCCATGCAGTTTGAGAGGAATCACGCTATGAAAAAACTCCTGATAATTTTATCTGTATTATTGCTTCCTGCGTTTGCAGACGAAGCTCCTATTCAGAACCTTAACGAATATTTCCAATATCTTCCAAACGCTGTGCACGACAGCTGGACACCATTTAAGTCTAACAAGGATTACGAAGTTACCGTTCAATTTAGGGTTCTGAAAAATGGCGAAATAACAAAACCTATGATAGTTAATTCAACGAATGAGAAAGCAAATGCTTCTGCAATAAACGCTGTAAAAAACGGGGCTCCTTACAAGCCGCTTCCGGCTTCTTTTACGGCTGACGGGGTAAACACTCAGGTGCAGCTGAAATATATTCAGGCTCAGACTCAAAATTAGGATTGTTAGTTGTTATTTACGGTTAGCTTTTTGGTTTTATGAGAAGGGCGGTTTGTCTTAAGACAAACCGCCCTTTATAAACATTATACCTTGCGTTTGCGAGCTGCTTCTGATTTGCGTTTTCTCTTTACGCTAGGCTTTTCATATCTTTCGCGTTTTTTTACTT
>CANAXK010000005.1 GCA_947365485.1 uncultured bacterium | reverse complement strand
CAAGATACTTTTGGTTAGAAAAATAGTTATCTAATTCTGTATTTACTCCAACAGGAAATGTTATAAGGCTGTTAGAAGCTTCGTTTAAAATCTTTTTTAAGGCCAAAAGAGGTGATTCTGCTGTATTTATTGCAACGCCGTAATCACCGGTTGCAATATGTTCAATAGTAGATATGCATAGAATGTTTTTTCCAGATAAGTCCAAATCAAAAAGCGAACATTTTAGATCAACACTTTTATGTGAGTCGTAAGGATCGCATACATGGGTGACAGCACGCGGAAAATAATATGGGCTAACGGCACCTAATTCGGTTATTTCGCCGTCAATCTTGTCTAGCCATAATTTCGTGATGGCCATTTCAACAGCACGCTCAGACATTCGGTTTTCATAATAACCACAATTGTAGTCTGACTGAAAAAGTTTCAAGGGTTTTGATTTGTAAATAAAATCTTTTGTATGAAGGGTTTGATAATGTGTTTTTATTATTTGTCGCCATTTTTTGGATGGGACAAGATTTAAAAGAAAAAGTTTAAATTTATTCATATCAACCAACCCTTGTCATTTCGGTAATTATTGCATTTACACATTTATCCCAAGAAAACAGCTTTGCTCTTTCAAGCCCTTTTTTAGCAAATTGTTCCCTTAAGTCTTTGTCATAGTAATATTTTTCATAGGCCTTGATATGCTGTTCATCGCTATCCCAGTCAATCATAATTCCAGCATCGCCAACTACTTCGGGAAGCGAAGAGTTATTTGATGTAATAACCGGGCAGCCGCAGGACATCGCTTCAAGTGGAGGAAGCCCGAAGCCTTCGTACATGGAAGTGTATACAAACCATTCTGCTCCACTATATAGTGCTGGTAAATCTTCGTCTTCAATATATCCAGCTCTAATTATTTTGTTTTTATAGTTTCCAAGATTTTCTATCTCTTTTTCAATTAATGAAATAAATTCATCCCAGTGACCGCCACCAAGAACAAACACTAAGTCATCAATCTTATTTTCTTGGATGAACTTTATAAATGTTTTAACTGCACGTACAAGATTTTTACGCGGCTCTAATGTACAAAGACTAAAGATATATTTCTGCTCCTGTGGTACTCTATATTTTTCTTTTATTCGTAAAATGTCACCCTTGGAGATGGGTGCAAAACTTTCACTGCAAGCAAGTAGCGATGTAATGATTTTATTACGGTCAATCTGGTTACAATGCTTTAAAAAGTCTTGTCGGGTATTTTCAGATATCGCAATATAGTAATTGCTACTGTTCAATGATTCTAACAGCTGGAAATACAAAGAATCCGGATTTGAATCTTTGTGTTTATCTGGAAACAGATAAGGAATCATATCATAGAGTATGACAAATTTTTTTTTAGGATATTTTTGAATTTTATCAGGGATTAAGAATAAGGGAGATAAAAAAGAAGAAACATTTGCTAGCTTGTATTTGGTCATATACCCCAAAAATTTTTCATGAGCATGAGCCAATGGTGAATACAATAGGCACAAAATTTGAAATATGATTTTGCGCACCGGCTTATTCTGATTTTTAAAACCATTTCTTTTCTCTTTTAATTTTATATATGCTATATTTTTCTTGTCTGTTATTATATCAAAACTTTTTTGGGGCATTTCTGATTTTAAGACTTCGCACAAATCATTGTAGTTACGAGAAGAAGAGTATAAAGATAGCTTAATGTCATTTCTTTCAGCTAATTCTTTTAAGATATTTAAGGCTGTAAAATAAATACCACTTCTGTTAGAATCTTTGTTAAGCCCGTTTGCAATTACGCTAGCATCATAAAGTAAATTAAACTCTTTCATAATATCCTTCTCCGCTTTTAGCTCAACACAATACACATTGTGTTGATAACGCTAAAAACTCTTACGCCTAGTAAGTCGCTGACAAAACCTAAGCTAATTATTAAGAATATTTAACAAAATATATTATGCCTCTTTCTTTGTGATATAATTAATTTATCAATTTATTCAACACAATGTGTATTGTGTTGATAACAACTTTAAAGGGAGTTTATGAGACAGAACGCGATTTACACCATATCATCACTTAACTACTTGCACTACGCATTGACAGTTAGAGATTCCTTTCTCAAACATAACGATAATTATGATTTTATTATCTTTATAGCAGATGAAATTTCAAATAAAGATATAATGAAATACCTGGAAAACCTGATTTGTCAGGACATTGATATCAGGTTCTTTAAGGAAATCGAAAACGAACTCCCTAATGCGCCTTTGAATGATATGTGCGCAAGATACAACATTCTTGAGTACAATACAGCAATCAAACCTTACTGTATGAAATACCTGTTCAAAAAAGGCTATAACAAAGTTATTTATATAGATCCTGATATCAAATTCTACAGTCCGATTGAAAAACTTGACAACCTTCTTGATACTTGGGATGTGGTTCTTACTCCGCACATGGTTGAACCATATCCTAACGACGGTAAGGAACAAAAATTACAAACAATTATGCATGCCGGAATTTGCAACTGCGGGTTCATTGCGGTGAAAAATACAGAAAACGGAAACAGACTTGCTGAATTTTGGATGGAGCAGCTTTATGACAAATGCTATGCAAAACCAAAAGATGCGCTATTTACCGACCAGAGATGGTCTGACTGGTTTCCGTGTCTGTTTGACAAGGTGTATATCTTTAAAAACAGGGGATATAACGCTGCTTACTGGAACCTGCATGAAAGGGTTATCACAAACCGTGACGGAGCCTGGTATGCAAATGATGACGAGCTTGTGTTCTACCACTTTAGCGGGCTGAATCGCAAGGATATGGACAAGATTTCTAAGTATCAATCAAGATTTAAATTATCAGACAGAAAAGAAGATTTGAAACAGCTCTTCACTGAATACCTGGATGATGTTAATAGTCGAAATGCAGATGTGCTTGCTGCTTGCGAGTACCATTTTAATTACATTCCTGGTACAAATGTAAAAATTAAAGATGGCTACAGAGAAATTTTTTATAACAAACTAAAAAAAGAAAAGATTTCTCTATATAATGCTGATGGTAAAATGATTAAGAAAAAACTTTCAATATTTAATGGAAAGTTATTATTTAAAAAGCATAAAATCCGGCATGCTTTTTGGTGGCTCATCAACCAGTTTTATATACCAAAGCCAAAACAGAATTTGGGTATCAACGTTATTGGATACATTAATGAAATGCACTCAATCGGTGAGGTTGCAAGGGCGACCGTCAAGAAGCTGAAACAATGCGGCATACCTTTTTCAATTTATAAGATTGAATCCGGAGCAAAAAAGATTCCTGACGCTGAAATGGTAGAATTTCAAGAATACATAGTTGAAGAGCCTATCTACGACACAAACCTATTTTTTGTTAACGCAGACCAAATTCCTGTGATTTACAAACATAATGAAAATTTGTTTAAAAACAAATACAATGCAGCAAACTGGTATTGGGAATTTGAAAGCGGGTTTGATAGATATTCAGATGCGTTCAAGTATTTAGACGAAGTTATTGTAAGCACAGAACACATAGAACGCGGGCTTGAAAAATCTGCGCCGGAAGGGTTCAAGATTACAAAAATACCTTATGCGTTTTCTAAAAACTGGGACGAGCTTGAATCACGAGAAATTGTGCGCACAAAATACGGAATCGACAAAGATGCGTTTGCGGTGTTTTTCAATTTTGATTACAACTCGAGCTATGACAGAAAAAATCCCGAAGCTGTGTTAAGGGCATTTGAAAAAGCTTTCAAGGATAACAAAGACGCTGTTTTGGTTTTGAAAACTACAAATGCGGATAATCATAACAAGAATAAGCTTCAATTTATGAATCTTGTTAACGAGCTTGGAATGCAAGAGCGCGTTGTAATAATAGACAAGTTCTTATCACGAAAAGAGTTTATTTCACTGATGAATGCTTGTGACACATACATGTCACTCCACCGCGGTGAAGGACTCGGGATGGGCTGTATAGAGGCAATGGCTCTGCAAAAGCCTGTTATTGCAACAAATTACAGCGGGAATCTTGAATTTATGAACAAAGAAAACTCGCTTCTTGTTGATGCAGCAATGGTTAAACCTGATACAGACTTTGATACTTATAAGGATGTAGAATACTGGGCAGAGCCGGATTTGGATATGGCTGCCGGGTATTTACGGGAATTGTATGATTATAGAGAGAAGGGTGTCTTGCTTGGAAAGATTGCTCAAGAATCTGTAGAAACAGAGTTTTCGTTCAAAAATTTTGTGCCTGGAATATACAATCTTGTTACAAGGTGTTAGGAGGAAATTTTGAATAAGTATAAAGATTTCTATGACAAGCAGCAGGCAATGCTTGATAAGTGCGAAAAACAAAAACAGTGGCAGGCATTTTTCGAGATTCACGGGCTGTATCCTAAGAGTAAAGACGCACGTATACTGGAGTTGGGGTGTGCCAATGGGTTTCTTATGGAGTTTTTAAGAGAAAATGGGTACAATAATTTAACCGGAATTGAATACGATGCTGATTTGGTAGAAGAAGCAAGGGCTAAAAATCTAAACGTAATTAATGGTGATGCGCTGGAGATATTAAAGTCCTCTAAAGAAAAGTATGATGTTATTTATTTCTTTGATGTTTTAGAACATATTGACAAGGACAAGCAAATAGAGTTTTTAAACGAAGTTTTCAATCATCTTACTGACGAAGGTTTTATCGGGCTCTCAGTACCTAATGCACTGACTCCGATATCTTCTTATTTTAGATATGCAGATTTTACTCATAAATGTGCATATACAAAAACATCGATAGAATATGTGCTTGTAAATGCAAATTTTCCGAAACCATCGATTAGATGTTCTCATGTGGAAAATGAGAAAATTACAGAGCTCAAACAAACCTGGTATGAACTCTGCAAACTTGAATTTGGCTTAAAGGATATTATCCTTACCCCAAATATGTTTGTCATTGCATATAAAAAGTTCGTAAACCAGCTTCGGTATAATTTGAATTATCCTGTTTTTTATAATGATTATGAAAGAAATAATAAAAAATGTTGTCAGAGAATAATTTCTCTGGGCACAAACTGTTTTGTTCGTTCTATAGCTGCAAGATACAGCCTTATACCAAGAAAAATAGACGGATATCTTTCGCTTCCTTTTGATTTGTGCGTGACTCCGCTTAAATCGGTCATACACTTTCTGAACAATGATTTTAAAGGCTTTTTTGATAATCTAGAGTGGCACAAAGAGTTAAATTGCTGGTACAACACTAAATTTGGCGTTTTATTTATGCATGATGAAGACTGTAAGAAAAAGCAAGAGCTTATCAAAAGATATAAAAAGCGAATTGAGAATTTTAGAAGTACAGTTAAAAAAGCAAATCAGAATAACATAAAATTGACTTTTATCTATCACATAGATCCGCTCGGGCCGGAAAATAATTCTTCTTATGTTGAAACACTTCCTTTTGAATACTTTGTAGATACAAAAGAGAACTTCGAAAATCTGAATAATGTTTTAGAAAAGTTGTGCAAAAGATTGAATTTTTTGGTTATAGATTCCATTGATTCACTTAAAATCCCTCTTGACTCCAATATAAGAGTTATTAAGGTTCCTATACCGGCTGGTGAGTATTCAAAAAACTGGTATAAAGAAGAATTTTTTGCCTCAGACGAAGGGCTTTTGTTTGAATCAGCCATTGCTGAATGCATAAAGAGGATTACTGAAAAGGATTAATTTATGAGATGTAATTACATCCAAAAACTTATTGACAAAATTCGCGGCAAGAAAAGCTGGGAAGAAAAATTGAACTGGGATGTGCGGATTGAAAAATCCAATTATGGCGACAGACACATTTATCTAAACGAAGACGGAAACGATATAATTTATAAAGAACTTAAAGCTGATAAGCCTTCTCTTATATGCAGATACGGAAGCGTAGAATTGTCTGCACTGAATTATTTTCTGTATAACAAAGAGGACATGATTAAATATCCGGAGTTTATAAAAATCCATATGCGTCGTAATGCCGGATTTTTTCCAACAACTGATTATATGCTCTCAAGGTTTTCTTCTGAACTCATTGAGGTTACAAGAAATATTGATGTCATCGGGGTTTGGTTTAACGAGGGTGAAGAAACTGTCCTTACTAAGTATGCTCCGGCTGCTAAACTTGTAGGCTTACTCAATATTGATCCAACCGTGGGGACTAATCCTTGGAGTAAGGCACTTGCAGGGGAAAAAGTTCTAGTAGTCCATCCGTTTGCAAAATCGATAGAGTCGCAGTATCAGAAACGCAAACTCTTGTTCAAAAATCCGGATACACTTCCGGAATTTGAATTAAAGACTCTTAGACCCGTTCAGAGTATTGATGATTGCGTTGAAGGCCTGCCGTTTAAATCGTGGTTTGAAGCACTTGAATATACCAAATCAGAAATTTCTAAGCAAGACTTTGATATAGCATTAATTGGTGCAGGTGCATACGGGATTTTTCTTGCGGATTACTGTAAACGCCTCGGCAAGAAGGCTGTTCACATGGGCGGCTCAACCCAGGTTCTTTTCGGGGTTAAAGGAAAAAGGTGGGAAGAAGCAGAGCTTTATAACGATATAATAAACGAATACTGGATTTCTCCTCTGGAAGAAGAAAGACCTAAGGGGTTTGAAAAAGTAGAGAACGGATGTTATTGGTAGAAATTTTCATGCTATGATTTAAGTATGAAAAAAGGAGAGTCAATATGTTAACAAAAAGTTCATCTTTAAAAACAACTTTCTCAGGCGTGGATTTTTCGAAGTATTCTTCAAAAGTGTCTGAGTTTGTAAACGAATTTTCTTCAAGAGCTAATCAGCCTGGAAAATTCTTAAACTGGGTAAATCTGCCTCAGGAACAATTGAAAAGACTTGATGATATTTATTCTTTGGCATCAAGCTTAAAGTCTCAATCTGGCGCTGAAAAATTGAGCGTTATGGGTATCGGCGGTTCTAAACACACTGTTGAACACATGTTAGGTATCAACGGCTTGAACATCTGCGGGGATAAAGTTGAGTTCTATTCTGATGTTGATTCAATCAGTTTCGAAAGATTCCTTGCTAAGTTAGGAAACGACGTTCTGTCTTCAAGCTACATGATTGCTTCAAAATCAGGCTCAACATTCGAAACAAAAGACGGATTCTTAAGAATCCAAAAAATGCTCGAAGACGCTTATGTTGCTAAAGGTCAAACTGTTGAAGAAGCAAAAAAATCAGCAAGCAAACACTTTATCGCTGTAACAGACGGCAACGCTGAAAAGAGCGAACTAAGAAGAACTTCTAATGAAAACGGATGGTTGGGCGATTTGTTCATCCACGATGATGTGGGCGGAAGATTCTCTGCTTTCGATGACCACGCTCTGTTTACACTTGCTTTTGCTGGCATGAGCAAAGAAGACATGGCATCAATGCTTAAATCTGCACAGGAAATCTCTTCGCTTTCACTTTCTTCTGATTTGGAATTGAACGACGCGCTGAAAGAAGGCATCTTCTGGGCTAACGCTAAATTGAACGGAATTGAAGCTTCTGTCCACCAGTATATGGGCTCTATGTTCGAAAACACTGTTTACTGGCATGCTCAAATGCAAAACGAGTCTGTAAAAGATACTTTGAAACAGGTTGCAAAAGTTCCTGATGCAATGCACCACTCTGCAGAAGCTCACTTCAACCCTGCTAACAAACTCGTGTTTGCGCTTACTGTTCCAGTGGACAGAGGTGTTTGCTCTGAAAACGCAGAGGCTTATATCGGCGCTCTGACTAAGTCTTATGAATCAACAGGCGCATTCTTCAAAGAATACGTTGAAACATCAAAACTCGGCTTGACAGCAGAAGCAGCTGGCGCTGTAACACAGCTTAGAGCTTTTGCTACATGCTATCAGGAAATTGTTGAAGCTGTAATGCAGAACAAACAGCTTCCGGAAGTTTTGGACAGCGTTCTCCAGCCGCACGTTGAGTTCTACAAAAAGAACCTTAAGGGCGGAGTTGTTGTTCCGGGACGTATTTCGTAGAAATTTGAAAAAAGAGTGCGGATTGCCCCCTCACCCCAGCCCTCTCCCGTAGGGCGAGGGAGGACTAATGGCAATCCGCATTTTTTATAACTAATTGTCTAATGCAAAAAATCAATCTTTAAAAAATAATTATACTATGAGCAGATTATTGATTTTGTTATTGGGCATACTAATCGGATTGGGCGGGTTTGTTTTTATTATCCATAGCTTTAATAACCTCCATGTCACAGCAGTTTTCGAAGAACTCGAACCGTTTAAAAAAAATCTTAATGTCTATTACAAAGGCTTTAAACTCGGACACTCTGTAAGAGTTTATCCATCCAAAGACTTTACTAATACTCATGTAGACCTGATTCTGAACGCTAAAAACCTGAAACTGCCTGATAATACAATCGCAAAAATCAGGACAAAAAATAAACGCGACTATATCGAACTCGTTTATCCTGATGCACCATCTATTACCTATATGAAAAACCACTCAATAATCGTGGGCAAAAAAGGGCTCGATATTTCGTCTTATATCTCTGATCAGGCAGATTCCGGCGGACTGGACGATATTAAAGACAACCTGAGTGATACGGTTGCATCAGCCGGCGAAACAATGGACGCACTTACAGACTTGTTTAAGACTGCTAACGATATATTGATAGACTTAAGACCAGCATTGAAAGAGAGCGGAAACAATCTTGCAGTTACTACCCAGAATTTTGCTGAATTTTCAAGTAAGCTCAACCGGTCTGCCAAACCGCAAAAACTCGATAATACTTTTGATAATATCGAACTTACCATGATTAACCTCGAACGTACGACCAGAAACTTTGAACAGGCAAGCTTGAACACTGCTAATATAACAAGAACTGCGGACTCAAGAACCGTGACACTTATGAATTGTCTGCTCCAGAACGCGAGCACTGTTGTGTGCAACGTAAATGTTGTGGTAAAGAACGTTAACGATATTGTCAACGGACTCAAGACCACACTTAGCAAGAAGTTCGGTGCAATGCGGGTTGCGTTCGGAAAACCGCTTACTCTGGAATAGCAGCCAGAAAGCCAAGCTGCCTAGCTGCTTAGCTTCTCAGCTCCTATTGTAATACTCCTCTGTTTGTAGTAGCCTAAAACAATAAGTGATATGTTACAGTTGAAAGAGGATTTAATAAATGAACACAACTATTGAAAAACAAGCTGATAACATCGTTAAAGTTAATATCGATGTTGAGGCAAAAGAAGCAGTAAACTACTACAACAATGCTGCAAAAAGACTTGCACAATACGTAAACATCCCGGGCTTTAGAAAAGGCAAGGCTCCGAGAAATATCGTTGAACAACATATCGGCGAAGAAAGAATCAAACAGGAAGCTTTGGAATCTGCTTTGCCTAGAATCTTCTCAGAAGTTATTAAGGAAAACGATTTCGATGTTGTTGCACAACCGTACGTTGAATCTTACTCATACAAGATTGGCGAAGACTTGAAGATTGAAGCTAAACTTGAACTCAGACCGGAAGTTACTCTTGGCGAGTACAAAGGTTTGAGCCTCGAAGTTGAAGCTTACAAAACTCCAGAAGATGCAATGCAAAAATCTTTGGACGGCTTGCTTCAGCAACACGCAACAACAGTTGTTGTAACTGATAGAAAAACTCTTGCAACAGATATTGTTGTATTTGATTTTGACGGCTACTCAAACGGCGAAAAGATTGAACACGGCGACGCTAAAAACTACACCCTTGATTTGGCTAACTCAAGCTTCATCCCGGGCTTTGCAGAGCAGCTTGTTGACAGACCTCTTGGTGAAGAGTTCGAAATCAATGTAACTTTCCCAGAAGAATACCACGAAAAGAAACTTGCCGGACAACCTGCAACGTTCAAATGCAAAATTAATGAAATCAAAACAAAAGTTCTTCCGGAACTAAATGATGAATTTGTTCAGAAGGTTGGACCATTCAAGACTGTTGACGAACTTAAAGCTGATATCCAGAAATATCTTGATACACAAAAGGAAGATATTGACAGAACAAACTCTGAAAAAGCTATTTTCGATAAGGTAACAGGCGAAGCTAAGGTTGATATCCAACAGTCAATGATTGACAGAGAAGCTGACCAGCTTGTTGAAGAATACAAACAGAAACTTGCTATGCAGGGATTCTCTTGGGAACAGGCTGTGGAAGCTCAAGGCTACGATAATATTATGAACAGCCTGAAAGAAGACGCTGCTGTAAGAGTTAAAAACTCACTTGTAATTGATAAGATTGCAAAAGAAGAAAATATCACTGTGTCACAGGCAGACTTTGGCGCAAAACTTTCAGAACTAAGCAGAGCATACCAGATAGACCCTGCAACAATGATGAAACAGCTTTCTCAAACACCTGGTGTATTTAATGCGTTGTCACAACAGGCTCTGAACGAAAAAGTAACCCAATTCCTTGCTGATAATAACACAGTTAAATTGGTTTAGTTGATTTAAGTAATAAAAAAAATCGGATGTTTTTGAAACATCCGATTTTTTTGTTATGAAAAACTAATTAGTGAGCTTTTCTCGGGTCAGCCACCCTAAGAACCCCTCTCATTGCAGAGAAATTCTTGCCACCACAGTTAACAAGCGTGCTTGGAACAGTGATACCAGGGACCTTGGTTGCAGGCTCTTCTGTAATATCATCAGGCTGGAATTTATCACAGGGCTGGAATTTATCACTGGTACTGTCCTCTGTAACACCAGGTTTGTTTGGTGTTTGAGGCCCAGGGTATTCGCAAGTGTGATCTACTAAGGTATGATTTAGATTTTGCTCTACTTTTGCCTTCATTGTCATAAACCTGAACATAACATCTTCCGGCAAAAGCGCTGTCTCAACAAAAGATAACGGCAATGCTGCACTTAAACTTGTGTTATTTGACATTCTGCAATAAGCCTCGTCAAACGGGAAGTAAGCGATTTCTTTGCTGTTGTTCAAACCATCATCAATGTAGAACGGCAATAAATCCCTTCTGTTTTGAAGGTTAACAGAACCGCCTGCAACAGGAATTAACATGCTGCCAAGGTTGTTCTTACCTACAATGTTAGTCGGCATGTAAACAAGGTTAACAGTCTCAAATCCGTTGTTAGTCTTTGTCTTAGCCTGTGGTACCTGCATTGTAATAGGACATTTACCACCCTCTGGATTACCAATAGTATACTTGATACCGTTAGAAGTTGTGATAATGTTTCCGTTTTCAGGATCCTCTGTTTTACCCTGATTGTCTGTCTTACCTAATGCAGCGTTGAGAAGCTTTATAAACTCTGCCCTGTCACCAATGACACTGTCTTTGGTAGCCTCATTGTCTTCAGCTTTGTTCTCTTCTGCATAACAGATTGCATCATAAAGGTTGGTGTATGCACTGTAGTAGAATAATTTGTAAGCTTTGGCTGTTGAGTGCTTGGTTATATTCATACCAAGCGCGGAGACAACGCCAATAATCGCAATACAAAGCAATAACTCTACAAGCGTAAAACCTGATTTGAAATTCTTCTTCATCATAATCGCTCCCATAAATCTTTGTACATATTAATTATATCACATTGACCTACGAAATTGAAGTGGGTCACATCTAGAATAGTGGAATTTTCTTTTACTGCATAAATCTGCTTATCGCGCTTAATCATCTCCATCACAGGGATTCCGCCTAAACAGTCCGCCGGATAAATCAGAAAATCTAAGTCGTTTATGCTAATTTCACCCTGCTTTTCAAGCTTCGGCGCCTGTGATAGCCCGATTAAAATGCAAGGGAGAAAAGTCGGCGTAATGTATTCAGCAGCACACCTTTTGTCAACAATCTCTGTGGAAATTGAAATATCACTGAAAGCCGGAGCATGAGCACACGGAACACAAAACTCTCTGGAAATGTAGTGCGAAATTATTGCCTCAACCCCGCCAACAGGGTCAACTCCCACGCCGTTTGCGTAATCATCACCCTGCTCGTCAGGAAAATGGCAGACTATTGCAATGGCTTCCGCGCCTCTTTGCAGAAGCTTTTCTGCTGCGCGCCTTAAGGTGTCAAGGTTTTTAACATTTCCTGTTGAGACGCCGGAGCTTTCAACAAAAAACTCAACCCCGACTTCTTCTTCGGTGATTTCACAGCCTAAAATATCAATTCCGTAGACCGTCTGCACAGCGTTAACTGTGTTAAAGTGGACATTCAGGACATCCTGCGGAATTGACTTGTCAAAAATTATCCCAATTTTGTTTTCTTGTGTTGGAGTCAGAGCTAAGTTGCCTTTGAAAAATTCATCGAGCGAGTAGCCTTCGACATAGAGCATATTTTCTGTTATTCCTGAAAAACATGCTGCGTTAACCACGTTCGGGTTGACAATAAGTCTGCATTTTTTTGCAAATTTCCTTGCCCAGACGCTTGCATCTCCTGCAAAACCTCCTACTGATGCGCCGACTCCTGTCGGAACTATGAATGCTCCTGTTTTCACGCTGTCTCCTTTTTTTATTTATTTTAGCATGAAGAAGCAGCTCTGGCGTTGCTACGGTTGCAAAATATTCCTTTCTATAGTAAAATCTGTACTATAACTTTAAAGGTATTTGAGAGTAAATGAACCTGACGGACATATTTATAAATATTTTTATAATTGTATTTCTATTATTTGTTAACGGTTTTTTTGTGGCAGCAGAATTTGCGCTTGTAAAAGTTCGCAAAACTAGACTTGAGCAGCTTTGTAACGAAGGCAATTCCAACGCAAAAAAAGCGCTCAAGCTTGTTAACGACACAAACAGAATGCTTGCAGCTGCACAGCTCGGTGTTACAATCGCAAGTATCGCCTTAGGTTGGGTTGCGGAATCAACCATTGTTCAGCTGATTGAGCCTGTCATAAAACTGCTTCCGCTTAACTCTGTTGTTACAGCGCACGTAATTGCTGTTCCGATTTCGTTTGTGCTCGTGACTTATTTCCACGTGCTTCTCGGCGAGCAGCTTCCAAAATGCATTGCACTCAGACATCCGGAGACAATTGCGCTTGCAATCTCAACTCCGATGGATATGTTTATAACCCTTTTGAAGCCTTTTGTCTGGCTTTTGCAGATATCAGGAGACAAAATTCTTTGCGCTTGCCATGCCAATTCAGAAGACGCTTCGCTTGTGCATTCAACAGAAGAGTTGGACATGCTTGTTGACGCGAGTTACAACGAGGGGGTTTTGAATGAAACAGAAGCAGAGATGCTTCATAACATGTTCAAGTTCTCTGATTTGATGGCAAAGCAGGTCATGATTCCAAGAACCGACATGATTTGTATTCCAAACGACATTTCTTACGAAGATTTGAACAAAGTAGCGCTCGAAAACCAGTACACACGCTATCCTGTGTATGAAGAAAATATCGATAAGATTCTTGGATTTATCCACGTTAAGGATTTGTACTCTCTTGCAATGAACAAAGAGACTTATTCAATGGAAAAATTAATAAGGCCTCTTATGCTTGTTCCGGAGACAATGACTCTTGATAACCTGATTATCGAATTTAAGCGGCTTCACATTCAGATGGCTGTTGTAATCGACGAGTTTGGCGGAACATCAGGACTTATTACACTTGAAGACGTACTGGAAGAGATTATCGGCGATGTTCAGGACGAGTTTGACGAAGAAGTGGAAGCTGATATCAAGGAAATTGGTGAGAACACTTATATTGCTAACGCGATGATAAGAATTGACGAGCTTGTAGAGTTTTTCGACCTTCAGGAATCCGAGTTTGAAGAAGACGATGTTGAAACTATTGCAGGACTTGTTGTTAAGCTTCTTGGGCGTATTGCAAATGTGGATGATTCTGTAACATTCAACGGTCTGACTTTTACCGTAACAGAAGTTGACGGTGCAAGAATTACCAAGCTTAAGATATACAAAGAGCCGGCTCCTGCTGATGAAGAGAGCGAAGAAGCTTAATCTGCCCCCACCATAGTCTTAATTTGTTACATTATGTAAATTTTGATTTTTTTCGCGCAATTTTTTGTAACAAAAATACTTTATATTAATACAAGTGTGTTAATTAGTGTGATAAGGAATTTACATGTCATCAGGTTTAGCAGCAATTACATTATCAATGCCTTCAATAACATCAGGAACAATCTTCTCTTCAAGAAGGGCAAATAACGGCTTGAATGCAGAAAACCCGTTTGTTGCAGCAATGAACCTTGATATTGCAGGAGGTCAGATTACCAATGCAGCAAAAGGGGTTACTAATATTGCAAAAGAATACAAGAACCCATTAGCAGAGGGGGTTGTAAGCGCTGAACAATCTATTAGAAATCTCGCAAAAGGAGACAAAATCCTTAGAGGCTGCGGTAAGGTTTTGAAATTTACTGCAAACAATATCAACCCTCTTATTTGCGCTACTGGCGGTGTGAATGTTCTTGTTGCTGATGACAAGATGGACGAGGCAGCAAGACAGGGGCTTGCGCTTTCAACAATGTTCGGGTGCGAAGCTGCTGCAAAACGCGTTATCGGGCTTCCTTATACCGAAAAAGTTAACGGCAAGAAAGTGGCATTCAAAAGAGAAGGGCTGTACAAGAAAAATCCGTTCCTTGAAAAACAGGCTACAGTTTTGAAAGACTACTGCGAAACAACAAAAGTGTTTAACAAGTCTATAAAATTTGCACCGGGATGCTTAAAAGGCCTAGGATTTGCTTTTGCTTCAATATTCGGATACAAGCTCGGTGACAAAGTGGGCAATATGATGCTAGGTGAGCGCAAATCAGCTTAGTTAGTTCTTGAAATTTTCCCTTTTTCTTTGTAAAGAGTCTGGAAGATTGATTGTGAGCGCCTGTAATTATTGATAGAGGCTTCAAGAGAAGCGTTGATTGTATAGTAGATTACAGGAATCGAGATTGAAACAGTGAGTATTGCGATTATTGCGTGTTTGATTACTGTCTGAATGATGTTGAACCTCTGCTTAGTTATCGCAATGTCATCCTGCTGTCTCAGGATTCTGTTAATAAGATTCTTTCTTTCTTTTACAGTTAGACTTTCAATGAAGTCAATATTCTGCGGATCAATGTAGATAACGTATTTTGAGTATTTTACATTCCCGTCAAGAAAATCAAGACTGTCGTTGTATTCTTTTTGCTCTTTTGTAATAGCTTTTTCAGTGATGTTTCCGTTAGAAACCTCGTTTATGTTGTTTGCGGGTTCTTCTTTGACTTCATTCTCAACAGGAAAAACGGTTGCAGAGATTGTGTCCTTAGCCTCTTCTGCGTGCTCGCTTTCAAGCTTTTGCTTGTTAAGCTTTGCCTTGTATTTTTTGATGAAGTTGTCATCAAAAGTCTTGTCAATCTGGATTTCTTTTTTTTCAGCAGGCTTTTCTGTAATCGGCGTTTCTGGAGCCGCAGAAGCCGGCTCTTCAAAAAGCGTTGTGTCGTCGTTGGCGTTGAATGCTGGCTGTGAAGAAGCGTTCCCACTCAAGTTGTTTGCATCCTGGGTAAGCTTTGCCTGGAGCTGCTCAATTAACTCGGGCGAGATATCGTCGTTTAATGAAGCTAATTCATTTATGTCCATTGAATCTTTTTCATTAAAAACATTTCCAGCCATTTAAAACGTCACTCTCTTTTCATTTTTATAGTATGATATAAGTATATTATATATGATAATTCACTATAAGGCAATCATAAGAGAGTTGGTATGAGGATTGACAGAAGTAAGTTAAAGGATTTGGTTAAACGCCTGGGAGACGCAAAGATTCTCGTGGTCGGTGATTTGGCGCTCGATGAGATGGTCTACGGCGATACCGAAAGAATCTCAAGAGAAGCTCCTGTGCTCATCTTGCAGCACACACATACAAAATTCATTCTTGGCGGAGCATCTAACGCTGCACACAATGTTTCTGAAATCAACGGCGGAAAAGTCAGCGTAATCGGGGTTATCGGAGAAGACTATCAGGCAGAAGACTTGAAAAGAGCGTTTGATGAAGCGGGTATTGACTGCTCTTCGCTCGTTGTTGACAAGAACAGAAAGACTATCACAAAGACAAGGATTTCCGGCTCCTGCTCTCATTCAATCACTCAGCAGATTGTAAGAATCGACCGCCAGACAAATGCGCCGGTTTCAGAAGAGACAGAAGTAAAACTCATAAAAGAAATCGAAAAACTTGTGCCTCAATACGACGCTGTGATTCTTTCTGATTACCATATCGGAACATTAAGCGAGAGAATTATTTCAACCGTTGTTGAGTCTGCAAAAAAACACGACAAAAAAGTTGTTGTTGACGCCCAGAAAGCGCTTGACAGATACAAGGGTATCACATCAATGACACCGAATTTGCCGGATACACAAAAGCATGTCGGGTATTATCTGAGAAGCAAAGACGACTTTATAAAAGCCGGAACCACGCTTCTTGAGGAGTCTCTTGCAGAGGCAGTGCTTATCACCTGCGGGGCTGACGGCATGGTTGTTGTGGAAAAGGGTGGAATGTACACGCACATTCCTGTGTTTAACAAGGCAGAGGTTTTTGATGTGACAGGTGCTGGCGATACTGTAACTGCGACTTACACGCTTGCGCTTGCAGCGGGTGCGGAGCCGGTTTACGCGGCGATTATCGGAAACATTGCAGCAGGGATAGTGGTTAAGCAGTTTGGATGTGCAACCACCACGATTGATGAAATTTTAGATTCAATACCGGAAAATATTGAGCTAATAGGAGGTTAGAGATGAAAAACTTGTTAGGTAAATTTAATATTGTTGATATCATAATTGTTCTGGGCGTTATAATCGCGCTTTTTGTGGGAATTTTGACCACAAAACACTTTAGGCAGACGGCTGACAAGCAGATTGAAGCAACCTCTGCTATTACTTTTCAGGTATTTTTGCGCGGTGTGACAGTGACGGGCGAAGAGTTTCCGATTAAGCCGGAGGACAAGACTTTTATCACAATAAGAAATGTGCCGTATACAGAGCTTGACGTTTTGAATGTTGAATCAGAATCAAGAAAGACCGCAGTGGCGTCTTCAAGAGTAAAAGACCAGTATGTTTTGGTTAAAGACCCTGCGCAGCCTGCGATATTTGATGCGGTTGTAACAATCACTGACACAGCAAAGATTACAAAAGACGGCGCTGTTGTTGGCGGAAACAAGATTAAGATGGGCTTGCCTGTGACACTTGAGGGTGAAAAATACAAGTTCAACGGCACAATCTCTGATGTGAGAGTGACTTCTGAGGTTGAAGTCGACGACGCCGGTGTTAACAATCAGGTCGGCTAGGGGTAAATTTCGCAGCCATGTTTTTTAATAAACTATTATCATTTTTCCAAACAATATTCCATCCGGTTTATCAGAGAAGCTTTTTTCTCCAGAAAATCGACTGGCTTATCGGACTGAATATATTTTTTGTCCTGTTTTCTTCAATCGCGGCACCGTCGGATTATATCGGCTACTTTGCATTGTTTGCAATAATGCTCACTGCTGTAAAACTCCTCACAAAAACAGGCGAACAATTTGAACTCACTCTTGCGGACAAATTCCTGCTCGCGTACTTCCTCGTCGTGGTTGTGAGCGTTGCGGGCTCTTCACTGTTCTATTTGAGCCTAAAAGGATTCTTTAAAACACTTACTTACCTCGGATTCTATGTCTCTCTGGTGCACTATCTTAAAAACAACAGAGAAATGGTTAAATACGTTTTCTACACAATCGCGCTAGCGCTCTCGATTGAGACAATCGCAGCGTTTTTGCAGAACTTTGCCTGCGTGGATGAGATTTCCGGCTGGCAGGATACCTCCAGACTGAATCCGGAAGAAGTCATGACACGCGTTTACGGAACATTGAAACCGTATAACCCGAATCTCTTCGGCGGATATATGCTTGCGTGTATTCCTGCGGTTGTTACTCTGCCTAAAAAATGGGCGATTCCGATTGGACTTCTGGCATCCTGCGCGTTGGTGTTTACAGGGTGCAGAGGTGCTTATATCGGATATTTCTTCGAACTTCTCGCACTTGTTCTTATAACATACAGATTTTTGAAACCGGCTTATAAAAAGATTTTTTCAATGGTTGTGGCAGCTGGAGCTGCGCTTGTCGGGTTTGTGATTCTCTCTGTGTCAGCACTTAGAGCAAGGATATTTTCTATTTTTGCGATGAGAAGCGACAGCTCAAACTCTTTCAGATTCAATGTTTACAACTCATGCGTTGATATGTTTAAAGACAACTGGCTGCTCGGTATCGGAGTCGGAAACCAGAATTTCAGGGAAATCTACGGCCTGTATATGAAAACAGGATTTGACGCCCTGAGCGCGTATAATATTTATCTTGAAATCGCGGTTGAGAGCGGGATTTTTGCTCTGATTGCGTTTGTCGGGTTTGTCGGGTTGATTTTAAGAAAAGCTATTCAAAACGCTTCAAATCTGTACGTTTTGGCAGCATTAATTTCGATTATCGGGATTCTGCTCCACGGAATTGTTGATACTGTGTTTTTCAGACCGCAAATCCAGTTTGTTTTCTGGACAATGGCAGGAATTATAAGAGTGTTGGTAAAATAGGAGGGGTTATGGCAAATTGTTTTAAATGTTTGGGCGAGGTCGCTGCTTACGAGTACTGCGGGATTAAGTTTGATATCTGCAAATCCTGCAACTCTGTTGTGATAACCAAAGAAAACTTTGAGGCAATGTGCCGCAAAGTCGATGCGTGCTGCGAAATAGTTGACCTGTTTGCGCTTCCGGCTGTAAAGGTCAAAGAGGCGGATAGAAAATGCTGTTACTGCGAAAACACGATGGAGAAAATATACTGCAACGGCGTGGTTATTGATAGGTGCAAAAAATGTAACATTCTTGTGTTTGATAACGGCGAGCTTTCAAAATACTTCTCCAAGTTTTCTAACAGCCCTGTTGAAATCACCGGAAATGCTAAGTTTATCCAGACTCTGTGCGGTACTGAAACACAGCAGGCGCCAGCTGCACAGCATGACAGATACAGACAGCCTTCTGCATTGAAAATCGTTTCAAAAGTAAACGAAAAGAAGGTAAGCTATATTTATGGCTGGGTTATGGTGTTTTTGTTAATTGTTGCCGGCATAGTGAGTATCTTTACATATTTTACTCTGATTACAATTGCTATCGGGGTTATTATAGACCTTGCAATCCTTTTCATGCTTAATGGATTCTGTATTCTAAAACCGCAGGAAGCTGTTGTGTACACGCTTTTCGGCGACTATATCGGAACCCTGAAAAGAGAAGGCTTTTACTGGGTTAACCCGTTTGCAACTTCTTTGAGTGAAAACGGCTCCGGCATAATTTCGCTCAAAGCGAGAACTCTCAACAACGCTAAACAAAAGATTAACGACTCGCAGGGAAACCCTGTTGAAATCGGGATTATGGTAACATGGGAAGTTCAGGACACTGCAAAAGCAATCTTCAATGTTAATAATTATTCCTCATTCCTTTCTGCGCAGTGCGATAGCGCGCTTAGAAACATCACAAGACTTTATCCTTACGACGCGCCGGAAGAATCAGGAAAACAGTCTTTGAGAGGTGATAGCGCAGAGATTTCTGAAAAACTCAAAGTTGAGATTCAGAACAATGTTTACGCTGCCGGTATACGTATTCTTGACGCTCGTATTACGCACCTTGCTTACTCATCTGAAATCGCAGCAGCAATGCTTCAAAGACAACAGGCAAACGCTGTAATCGATGCAAAACGCGCGCTTGTTGAAGGTGCGGTTGGCATGGTTGAGATGGCACTAGATAAACTTGCGGCAAATCCGAATGTTACTCTGGATGAGAAAACAAAAGCTAACATGGTAAACAATTTGCTGGTTGTTTTGTGCGGAAACAAAGAAAGCCAGCCGGTTTTGAGAAGTGACGAGATATAAGGTTAATTATGATTAGCGAAAGAATAAACTTTCTAAAAGAAGAGCTAAACAAATACGCTTACAACTACTATGTACTCGATAACCCGCTTATCAGCGACTTTGAGTACGACAAAATGTTTGACGAACTCAAAACCCTTGAGACAGAACATCCGGAACTCGTAACTCCTGACAGCCCGACCCAGCGCGTGGGCGGGATTAGCAGCGGGTTTGAAGAAGTCAAACACAAATACCGCCTCTACAGCCTTGATAACACTTATAACTACGACGAGCTTAGAAAATGGTACGAGCGCGTAACAAAAGAGTGCGGGGCTGCGCAGGAGCTTGTCTGCGAACTGAAAATCGACGGCCTTGCGATTGCGCTCACTTACAAAGACGGGTATTTTGTTCAGGGCGCAACGCGCGGAAACGGGATTATCGGGGAAGAAATCACGCAGAACCTGAAAACTGTGAAGGCGATTCCGCTCAAACTCTTTGAAAACGCTGATGTTGAGGTAAGAGGCGAGATTTACATGCCAATAAGCTCATTTGAAAAACTCAACAAAGAATCAGAAAAACCATTTGCTAACCCGCGCAACGCAGCAGCCGGCTCACTTAGACAGCTTGACAGCTCGATTACAGCAAAGCGCGATTTGTCCATGTTTACTTATACTGCAATCATTGAAAAAGCCAAAACAGAGCCAAAAACGCACTGGGACAGCATTCAGTACATCAAAAAACTCGGTTTTCGAACCAACCCGAATATCAGGCTGGTAAAGGATATTGAAGGCGCGATTGAGTTTTGCCGCGAGTGGGAAACAGAGCGGTTCAATCTTGATTACGCGACTGACGGGGTTGTAATCAAGGTCAACAGTCTTGCATGCCAGAATGAGATGGGATTTACTTCCCGTGCGCCTAAATGGGCAACGGCATTCAAATTCCCGCCGGAAGAGATTTCCACAAAGCTTGAGCGCATAGAGCTCGGGGTTGGAAAAACAGGCGCAGTGACTCCTGTTGCAATCTTGGAGCCTGTGCAGCTTGCAGGAAGCACGGTATCAAGAGCCAGCCTGCACAACTTCGACGAGATAAAAAGGCTTGATGTTAGGGTGGGTGACAGGGTTTTAATCAAAAAAGCCGCAGAGATTATCCCGAAAGTTATCAAGGTTGTGGACTCGCCTGAGCACGAGAGTTTGCCGGTGTACGAGCCGCCAAAAACTTGTCCGGAATGTCTTGAGCCGCTTGAAGAGCGTGAAGGTGAGGTTAATCTTTACTGTTCCAACGAAAAATGCCCTTCTGTTATGAAGGCAAGGCTTGAGTACTGGGTCTCAAAGGAAGCAATGGACATTGATTTCATCGGGCCTTCTGTGATTACACAGCTTTACAATCTCGGACTTGTAAAATCACCGGTTGATTTTTACAAGTTGACAATGGAGGATTTTTTGAAGCTTGAGCTTGTAAAAGAAAAATCCGCATCAAACATGTACAATTCGATTCAGGAGAGCCGCAAGCGGCCTCTTAACCGTTTTGTGACCGCGCTTTCCATAAGGCATGTCGGCAAAGAAACCGCAGATATCCTCACAGGAGAGTATCCGTCGCTTGAAGCACTTATGAATGCAGGTCTTGAGGATTTGGCGAACATTGAGGGGATTGGAGAGAAGATTGCGCAGAGTGTTTACGAGTTTTTCAGGAATCTGGAAAATGTAACAATGATTGATGAGTTTAAATCACTCGGGTTTACATTTGAAAATGCAGCTCAGGTGCGCACTGACGAGCTTGCCGGCAAGACTTTTGTATTAACCGGAACTTTACAAACAATGACAAGAGACGAGGCTGGTGATAAAATAAAATCAATGGGCGGAAAAACATCTTCCTCCGTATCTAAAAAAACATCCTATGTCATAGCAGGAGCGAATCCTGGGTCTAAATTGGACAAAGCACAAGATTTAGGTGTTATAATATTGAGTGAGGATGAATTTCTTAAAATGATAGGTGAAAAATAGATGAAAAGAAATATTAACGTAATACAAATCAAGGGGTTTAGAGGAATAATAATGGCAATATTTATTGTCTGCTGTCTTGCAGCCGGATTCATTGCATTCCCTGGCTGGACTGCGATGCACATCTGGAATTATGCGGCTTCTTATTCCTTGCAAGTGCCTTCAATCGGAGTCTTTCAGGGGATTCTGCTGTGGGGGATACTTGTTGCTTCGTATTTTACGTTCAGAAAAGACAAGTTTGTTGTCTGCATGCGCACTCCGGAAGGTTTGAACGAAGAGGAGCTCAAGGCTGTGTTTGCAGATGTTAAAAAGCAGGCTGATAAGGACAAAATCATACAGTCAATGCTCAAAGCTCGTGAAACAGAATTGAAGCTGAAAGACAACAAAGAATCAGAAGAGACAAACACAAAATTATAAGGAGAAATTTATGAAAATCAGAGCGAGCCATATTCTGGTCGGTACAAAAGAAGAAGCAGAAAACCTTTTGTTGGATATTAAAAACGGGGTTGCTTTTGAAGATTTGGCAAAACAGTTCTCAAAATGCCCGTCAGGACGCGACGGCGGAGACTTGAGATGGTTTGGCAAAGGCATGATGGTTAAGCCTTTTGAAGATGCAGCATTCGCGCTTAAAGAAGGTGAGATTTCCGAACCGGTTGAAACACAGTTTGGCTGGCACCTGATTAAGCTTACAGGAATCGACGAATAAAAAAATTCCTCTCAAAGAATGAGAGGAATTTTTTTATTCAGGCATTTTTTTCAAGCCAGCTGTTTATAATATTCAACGCAGGAGTAAATTTGTTGTTATTATCGACATTCTGATATTGTAATTTTATAATATGAGCTGTTGCAATTAATTTTTGTTTAGTTGATTCATTAGGAAAATTTTCATACTCTTCTTTTAATTTTCTAAATGAATTAATGGAGATTCTAAGTTGTCGTTTGGAACCATTGCTTTGTCTATGAAACCAATTTCCATCAGCTTCATCTAGGGTCTGATTATTTATTTTTTCTTGAATAGTGTTTTTTTCTGATTCTAATT
>CANAXK010000004.1 GCA_947365485.1 uncultured bacterium | reverse complement strand
GATATTGTAGAGATTATGACCTCAAAGGTCGCAGCTCCAAGGCTGGACTGGCTGAACTTTGTTGTGACAAAACAGGCAGCTTCCAGAATCCGTTCATGGTACAAGAAAAACAAACGTGAAGACCATATTGAAATCGGAAAAGCTAACCTTGAACACGAACTCACGAAAACCGTGTTCGACGAGTACGTTAAAAACGGCGAGTTTGATAAAGTTGCAAAACAAATGAACTACGTTGGCGCAGATGACCTGTTCGCAGCGCTCGGATACGGCGAAACAACCGTTAATAAGATTGTTAACAGACTAAGAAAACCTGCTAAACAAGAAGGCCCGACCCAGCACAGACCAAGAAAGGCTTCTGAAAAAGATATTATCGGGCTGGAGGGACTCCTTTACTCTTTTGCAAGATGCTGCTCTCCGATTCCGGGCGAACCGATTGTCGGGGTTGTTACCCGCTCTAAAGGCGTAACTGTTCACAGACTTGATTGCAGAACCCTGGAAAATATTCCTGTTGAACGATTAATTGATATCCATTGGTCTGGAAACAATATTAACAAGACTTACAGCACAACAATCCGTATTGAGACGGCTGAAAAACTCGGTATCTTGAAAGACGTTATCGGAGTTGTTTCAGACAACAACACCAATATCACCTCTGCAAACGTAAAATCAAAGGCCAAAGTCGGTATAATCGAACTCGGGATTGAGCTTGATAATATTTACACCCTGAGAAAAGTTATGGTTGCACTTCAAGCCATGCCGGATGTTTTGAGTGTAAAAAGAATCCAGACATCATACAGCCTTGCGCCTCAACAGTTTACAAAGAAGAACAATAAAAAGCACAAAAAATCAGGTACCAAGTAGTTATTTTTTCTTCTTGGCTGCGGCTTTTTTCAGAGCAGCGTCTTCAATGTCACATTTGATTTTTAATTCATGCAGATTGTTGAAATCCAACTCTTGCGGAAGATACTTCGGTATCTCAAGGAACGTATCCTTTTGTTTTCTGCGAGAACTGTACGTACGCGGTTCTTTCGCACGCTGTACAAGGTATGCTTCTTGCGTGTATTTAAGATGCTCGTCTTTTACAAATTCAAATTTCTCTAAAGCTGATTTGTATTCTGCATCTTCTAAGCCTGATTCAGGTTTTACAGGCGGTTTTAGCGACGTAAAATATTTCTCTATGGAAGCATATTTCTTTGGCAGGTTCTTTCCGTTCTTGATTTTGTAACACATATCTTCAAGCTCTTTTAATGCCGCAACATCATGCCCCATGATTTGAAGCTCGCCTGTGATACCGTTAGGAAGTTCGGTTAGAATATGGATTGCCATGTAATTTGTCGGGGTGTTCTCATCAACATACCTGATTTCTTTGCCAACATTCTTGGAGGCAACTTTTTGAAGCTTGGCAAGATACATAGGAGCCGCGTAATCATAGCTCTTTGCAATTTCACCATACTGGTTGTAAACAGGAAGTGGGCGCTTGTTTTCAATCTCAACAATTCTTGCACCGGTTTCTTTTACATAATCAACAAGACTGTCAATAACTTTGTTGACTTCTTCCTTAGACCCGTCACGCATTATAATTTTCATCCCCGCAAGGTCAGTCATTCCTTTTTTGATTTCTTCCTTGTTATTCCAGCCTCTTGTAACAGCCTTTTCAACGATAGAAATCGGCTCTTTTGCCCTTGCTGAAATGCTCTCAATAGGATTGGCAGGGTTTGTTATGACTTCAAGGTCGTTAAGGTAAGGACGAAGCTTTGATTCCCAAAAAGTGAGCGCTTCCTTGGCCTCATCATGCACTGCCTTGGCAAGCTTCATTGTAATCGCATCCTTTCGACTGCCCATGCTTTTGGGTGTCCCTGCAAAGGATACTGTATCCTTTGACAATGGCTTAGCCATTGTCAATCCAAACTTAGATGCATGAGCAAGTCCTGTATCGTCATTTTTAACAGGGCGGGCAAAATTTAAGACTGAGATTTTCGGGATATTCATGTTTTTAAACCTTCTTTTGTGTGCAAACCTATTAAAACTACTCAAAAGCAAAAATTGCTTAATTTTTATCAAATATTAAGTTTTATTAAGAAACAGTCGCTTTTTCTTTAGCATCTTCGAGTTTGTTTTCGAAACCAGTGAAGTCGCAAATCTGCTTTGTCCACTCTCTTACAATTTCGTCCTCGTCGAGGGTGTAGGAGATTGGTTTTCCGATTTTTACAGTAATATTTTTATCGAATAGTTTTTTAGCATAGCCGTCGAATCCGCAAATCGCAACAGGCACAATATCAGCCTGAAATTTCTTGGCAAAAAGTGTGAAGCCCTTATGAACATGTTCTACAATAGGCTCTTTAACAATTCTTCCCTGCGGAAAAATACCAAGTGCCCAAGTGGTATTAAATACTGATTTAACAGTTTTGAAAGTAGCAATTTCTGGTTTTTCACGGTTTACTGCAAAAGCGCCAAGAGTGTGCACAAGGAATCTCAAGAGCTTGTTTTTGTCCTGAAAGAGTTCTTGTTTTGCCATGTACGCGATGTTTTTGTAAGCTGCAAGCGAGATTAGAGGCGGGTCAATGTATGAGACATGGTTGCCTGCATAAATAACGCGTGAGCTCTTAGGCAGGTTTTCTTTGCCTTCAATCTTAAGATTGTACATGAGCTTTGTTATCGGAAAAACAACAAAGGATACGAACGTCATGTAGAAAGCAGTTCTTATAAAATTGTAATCTTTTTCGGTTCTTCTGTTGTATTTTTTTTCAATAAACATCTATCTTCCAGTCCTAATTATACTTGTGCATTTTCAATATATTTAAATCCAGTTAAATCCTGAATGGCTTCTCCCCATTTGGTTACCATGTCATCGACATTGTTAGAGTAAGGTATTGCCTCTCCGATTCTTACAACGATTTTGCCTGAAAACGGCAAGCGCTTAACTTCCTGTGTTCCAGTAATACCAATAGGGAGTATGTTGCATTTTGTGCTTTTAGCAAGAGACGCAAACCCTTTGGTGATGTGGCTTATTTCTCCCGGCTCCTGTCTTGTGCCCTGCGGAAAAATACCGAGTACCCAGCCTGTTTCCTTGATTGTTTTAACTGTTTTTATAGTGGAAACGCCAAGCTTTTCCCTGTCAACCGCAAAGGCTCCGAGCCAGTCAAGCCACCAGCGCATGAATGGGTTTTCAAAAAGCTCTTTTTTTGCCATATATGCAACCCCGCGGTTAAGCACACCGCATACAAGCGGAGGGTCAAGCGTTGAAAGGTGGTTTGCTGCTATGATAAAGTTGTTGTCTTTGGGAATATTTTCTTTTCCATGAACCTCAAGTCTGTAAACAAGTTTGAATCTTATCATGTAAAAAACGCCTGTTACAAGAAATAAAAATATACGTCTCCAGCAGTTATAAAACTCTGCATCTCTTAGTGAGTACTTATTTCCGTTAGTTTTTTTTGTTTCTGTCATTATTATTAATACTCCGTGCGGTCTATAGTACCGCTTATCCCCGTCTCAAAAAAGATTATACTATAAATAAAGTTTCCAGAAAAATAAGATTAATGCTCTTCTTCTCTTTCTTCTTCCTCACCGGTCTCTTCTTTTTCCTCGTCCAAAATCTCTTTAGCCGTTTTTTTGTGCTTTTTTGCATTCAAAACAGAGGCAACATTTGTCATTGCAAGCGAATTAAGCGTAGCTCTAAGAAGCGCGCTCCGGTCAATAAACGGCTGGTTGTAGAAGCCATCTCCGTCCTCCTCGCCTTCTGCCGGAGGGAGATACATTGCTTCAGAGCCGTATTTTTCCTGACTCATTTTCGCAGCAGTGCCTGATGGGTCACCACTTTTAAAATTGAATGAACCGCCGATTCCATAAAAACCTGCAGACCTGTTATCTACCACTTTTCTAAGACCTCATGTAAGGATATCACCTGTATATTATAAATATCCTCATAGCATAATATAACCTCTAAAGGGAGTAATTTGCTAGTATATAACAAAATTGTTACAATTCTCAATAGCAATTCCTTCTGATATGAACTCTAAACCTGTTATAACTTCATACTCATCAGGAAAAATGTTTTCCTCGAGATTCTCAAGAATAAAATAAGTCGAACCTGAGCCGGACATAATGGCTTCCGGTAGCCTTGATTTTATGAACTGCAATTCCGGATAGTTGTCAAAAACTGCATACTCCAAATCATTATACAAAAATTCCTTTATATCTCCAGAACCTTTTAAGGCTTCCAGCATAAATTCTGTTTTGTTTAAATTTGGCTTGAACTCTTTCTGGCTGTACTTTGTGTAGGCTTCTTTAGCGGAAATCCCCAGATTTTTAGGCTTGATAAGCGTGACCGGCATGGAGATTGTTTCAAGCTTTTGGATGCACTCACCTCTTGATGTTGCTAAGACACATCCGCCTTCGAGGCAGACATTAAGGTCAGAGCCAAGCTGCGCGCAAAGCCCATGCATTTCTTGTTCACGTAACGGCTTGTTGAAGATTTCGTTCAGCCCGAAAATTGTGCCTGCTGCGTCCGTGCTTCCGCCTGCCAGCCCTGCTGCAATCGGGATGTTTTTTTCTATGTGTATATTTATTTCAGAATTTATGCCTGTGGTATCCAGAAACAGTTTGGCTGCCTTGTGAACCAGATTTTTTTCATTGTAAGGAATCTCTGTCGAGTTTCCGCTAAGTGTTATATGTGCTGTGTCAGAAGGTTTGCATTTGATATTAAGATAATCATACAGGCTTACAAGCTGCATGATGCTTTTGATATTATGAAATCCGTCTTCGCGTTTATTAACAACTTCCAGCGTCAGATTTATCTTTGCAGGACATTTTATTCTAATACTTTTCATAGCTTAATTATATCAAAAGAATTTAATTGCGATAAACATTGAGGCAAAAAGAAGTGTTGTTATTACACAAGAAATACAAACAAATATCCAGAATACGGAAATCCCTGTTTTCTTCGTCTTTGTATTCATCGTATATGATTGTTTTACAGGTTTTGGCTTGTTAGACTTTGTCTTTTGTTCCTTATATTTTTCTGCAAGAGTCTTTTTTGATTTTTCTCCAGTAATAAGAAGTTCTGTGTCGTATCTAAGTTTTAAAATGTCTGAATCTGATTTTTTAGCGTAAACACAATAGTTTATTGCCACCTCAAATGCGCGTTGCAGGCATTCGAGTGCATCCATGCCGCTTTTCTTTACTTTCAAAGAGTGTGCGGATTCATTGCCATGCTTTTTCAGGAAATACAAATCCTGAATAAACTCTTTTTCCTGCTCAAAGCTGTTTCCTCTGTCTTTCAGGGTTGCTAGCATGTTATCAAAATTTCCTTCTGCGCTTGCTCCCAGAACATTTTTGCAGACATTTTCTCCAAAGCGTCTTGTCTGGGTCATACATTGATCGAAATACTCGTCTCTATATAGTTTTTCAGCTTCTGATATTATATCAAAAAGCGGTTTGTCTATTCGTTTTAGGAAGTCAAAATTTGTAGCCATGATTATATTATCCAACAAAAATAATGTAACAATCTCTTAACATCTCGTCTAAAAAGTGTAAATTATACAAATTTTTCGGTTTTTATAGTAATATATAATCGTAGTAAAAAAAGATAATTGGTGGGACAACGCACCGGTAGCAAAGGAGGCACATGAATTGACAATTGTATCATCTTCACTTGACGAGCTTGAAAAGCAAAACCTGGACAAAGTAAACTTGGGACAACATGTTCTAGCAGAATTTTTCGAATGTGATCCAAATATTTTAAATAGCAATGATAAAGTAGAAAAGTACATGATTGAAGCGGCTCTTGAGTGCGGTGCCACAATCGTCCAAAAGTGCTTTCATATGTTTAACCCGTACGGTGTAAGCGGCGTTGTAATTATTTCAGAAAGCCACTTAGCAATCCACACATGGCCTGAACTGGGGTATGCTGCAGTAGATTTGTTTACTTGCGGGACAAAGTGTGACCCTAAGGTTGCATATGAATTTCTAAAGAAGAAATTTAACTCTAAAAAGGCTTCTTTTACAGAGCTTAAAAGAGGTATAATCGATAGAGAAACTCTTAAACTCTCTGAACAGCCGTTTGAAGTGGCTGAACAGTTTGAAAACTAAGCAGTTTTGAATAAATTTATAAAGCGGCGGGACTTAATGCTTAAGTCCCGCCGCTTTATTTTTCTTAACAAACAGGCAATTTTTAGCCCGAATTTGTTTTTTATATAATATGGTTATGAAAGTTAACAGCATTAACAGTGTGCTCTTTAGAGCTAAGCTCGAAACTCCGAACGAAGCCCCTAAAGAGAAAAATCAACCCCAAATAAAGGAGTTATCCTATGTAACCCCTGATTTTAAGGTGAAAACGCCTCAAGCATATAAAAAACTCCGCACGGATGTTCTTCCAAACGGGCTTGAGGTACACAGCTACAAGCTTGCAAACGGGCACAGGGTTACGATTGTTCCAATGGAAGGCTCTCCTGCTGTTGTGAAGAACTATGTTAATGTTGGCTCTTTAAACGAAACTCCTGATATAAAAGGGATTAGCCATTTTCTTGAGCACATGGCGTTCAACGGAACAAACGGAGACAACGGACATTTGAAGCTTGATGTTGGTGATTCATTCAAGAAGCTTGAAGATATGGGCGGATGGGCAAATGCAAGCACAAACTATGCTGTAACGGATTATGTAAACGCCACGCCGCAGCTGGGTGATAATGATTTGGAAAAACAGATAAAAATCATCGCAGCCATGACAGAGGATTTAAAGTTCTCTGATGCTATGATAGAAAAAGAAAAGGGCCCTGTTTGCTCTGAAATCAACATGATTCTGGATGACCCGCAAACAATCGCGCTTGACCAGACAGTTAGAACGCTTTTTAGTATAAAAAATCCGGCCGACGAGCTTGTAGGCGGAAGCGTAAAGCATATCAAAAACCTTACAAGGAAAGATGTTCTGGATTATTATAACAAGTATTACACGCCTGATAATATGAACCTTGTAATAACAGGTGACATTAACCCTGATGAGGCAATCCAAATTGCAGCTAAGAATTTTACTTCCAGAAAGACTTCTCAAGGGCAGAAGTTTGAGGAAAGACTTGTGCCAATAGATAAGACTGTTAGAAAAGACTTCGTGAGTGACAAGGCTGTTTCTACAAGTGTTATTTTAGGGTTTGCGGGGCCAAAAAACAGTGACGTTAAAGAAAAGTTTATCTATGGCATTGCAAAAGCTTATCTCAAGTCTTCTTCAAGTAATTTGGAGACCAGCCTGAAAAAATATAACGCAATGCCGTATATTGATTCTGAGAAGATAAGCACCAACCCTAACGCAAACAAATTCATCTATCTTGCGGCATCGACCTCAGAAGAGAACTCAGAAAAGGTGTTAAAGGGAATTTTTGATGCGATTTCTACAATCAAGCCTCCAACAGAAGAGCAGGTGAATGAAATCAAGCAGAAGCTTTCAAGAGCTATGGAAGAGTCGCTTGAGTATTCGGATGTAGTTAATACACTGGTTGGCACCAATGTATTGAATAACCAGCTTGATTCTTTTGTTGATGCCGAAAAGATTTTAAACGAAATCACTGCGGAGGATGTTGCAGACGCTTTAAAAAAATACTTTGATCTCAATAAGGCTGCAATTACAGTTGTGCACCCTCCTAAAAACAACGTAAACCTCTCTTTTCAGGGTAAAAGCAGGCAGCCTATAAATATGGACAAGGTTGAAGAGATTACTCTTGGCAACAATTACGATGTAGGGTTCTACCAGACCCGATCCAATAATATAAACTATAACATTGCGCTTGCAACAAATGTTCCGTATAACAAAAAGGCGGGAGTTTTGGAGCTTCTGGACATGATTTATTCAATGGGAACAGAAAGCATGTCAGAAGACGAGTTGGACAGGTTTAAAGAAAAAAATAACATAACGCTTGGTGTCGGTGTCGGAAGCAACGGGTTGTCTGTAAAAGGCAACTGTGGTCTCAAAAACAGGACGCTTATGTATGAAAAAGCAGCCGAGCTTCTTTACAAGCCAGCATTAACCCAGGAAAATCTGGATATTGCAAAAGCAAGAATAAAAGACTACCTGAAGCGGATTCCATCTACTGCTCAAGTACTCTATGATGATTATGACAGCAAGAATAATCCTTACGAGTTTTCTTATAAAGAAATACTTGCGAACCTTGACAGCATTAGACTGGATGACCTGAAAGACTGCCACAGTTATATCTTGAATAATTCCAGAGGGATTATAACTGCTAATATTCCTCAGGAGCACATTCAGGAGGTTCGTAGTGAAATCATCCAAAAGGCGTCAGAACTTTCTTCTGTTAAGAAAAATATTGTGAAGCCTATTGAGTTTTTCAAAGAAACGCCGGAGAGTGTTGTGCTTACAAAAGAAATAAAGAACTCGCAGGCTGACATAATGCAGGTGTACAGGTTTAAAGCAAGCAATGATATAAAGGATATTATTGCCGGAAAGCTTATGAATACGATTCTTTCTACAAGCCTTTTCAATACGCTTAGAGAAAAGGAACACCTTGCATATTCTGTTTATTCATCACTAGGTAGGTCGCATGACTGCGGCGAGCTTAGTTGCAATATTTTAACAACTACTGACAACAAAGAGATTGGCGAGTTTTCTTACGATAATGTCCAAAAATCAATAAACGGGTTTAAAAGGCAGATAGAATTGCTCAGAGCAGGAGAGTTTACGGAGCGTGAATTTGAGAATGCCAAGCTCGCTCTCAAGGCTTCGCTTCTGGAGAATGAGGGCGCAGCTTCGAAGCTTCGGAATCTGGAATCCG
Source organism: uncultured bacterium (assembly GCA_947365485.1). GTDB lineage: Bacteria > Cyanobacteriota > Vampirovibrionia > Gastranaerophilales > Gastranaerophilaceae > CAG-196. Next base: position 14,478 of record CANAXK010000004.1, on the reverse strand, counting down.
GCATGAACTCGCTTTATGGTATAAGCTACAGAAACAAGGTTTATGATTCAATAGACAAGGTTACAAAACAGGACGTGCTTGATTTTGCATCAAAAGTGTTTACGCAAAAGCCTGTGTATTCAGTTGTTGCAACAAAGGATACGCTGGATTTTAATAAAGATTATTTTAAATATTTAGAATAGAAAATACCACCATGTAATCTAATATTGCATGATGGTATTTCAAAAAGATAGCTTGGCTTGTTACTTAGCCATTTCTTGTAATCTGTCGCAAGCATCGCATGGTGCTGGCTGAGTGATTTCTCTCTGGCATGGATCGCAAGGTGCTGCTTTCTTTGCACAAGGATCACACGGTGCAGCTGCGCCAGTTGGGCAAGGGCAAGGTGTTTGAACCTTTTCGCAAGGATCGCATTTTTTGATTTTTTTGCAACCGCAGTCAGGTTTTTTCTTTTCGCATTTAGGGCAGTGTCCCCAGTATGCAGGGTTTAAGCTGGACCATTCAAAAGCGTTTGCGCTCTGTGAGCTGACAATTGCAACCATCCCTAGAACAGCCAATACAGATAATGTTTTTTTCATCTCTTACTCCTTTTTTTAGAATAGTGAACTGTATTTTTAGTACATATCTATTGTAAAAAATTAGAGCACAAATACCATAACCCACAAGGAGATAATCTAAATAGACGGGTGGGTAATTTAAAAAAGGAATAAAGCAACTCATAAGCCGTGTTCTGTTCGGGAGATAAACTCCTTAATAATCATCTATCTGGTATTGGGATTGCTCCCAATCTCTAGCGATTTTTCCAGGCTCGGCGGACACCTCAAACGCCTGTTTCAATCTTGCATCCGACCGGGGTTTAGCTAGCCGGTACCTTCCGATACCGCTGGTGAAGCTCTTAACTCACCGTTGCACCCTCACCTGTGATTAAAAATCCATCGGCAGTATATTTTCTGTGCCACTTTCCGCCAGCTCACGCTGCCCGGAGTTTCTCCGGCGGTCTGTCCTTGGATGCACGGACTTTCCTCACTCGCTTAAATTTTGAGCGCGATTATCCGGCTGCTTTATTCCACTTGAATTATAACATAAGATTCTCAATATCTAAAACCGTTTTTAGTTTTAAGGCATAAATATCCGCCCTGCCTAAAAGCGCAAGCTTTACAGCGTCCTTCTCGGTCGTAACAATGCAACCTTCAACCTTGGAAATATCATCCAATACGTACTGATGGTGGTCGTCGAAAGTTATTTTGTCCTTGATTTTATAATCCGGCTCCAAAAACCTGTAAAACTGCTCCGGCTGACCGATAGCTGAAAGCGCAGTGATTTCAGAACCCTTTTCAAGATGCTCTCCGGTTACTATGTTGTAAATATAATCCGGCTCCACCCTGCAAACCTGTGTGCTCACACCCTGCTTCTTGGAAATTATTTTTGCAAGCTTCTCTGCCCTTGCATGCTCAACATTTTTGCTTACAATAACAAGCTTGTCTACGCGCTTAAAACCCTCCATGCCTTCTCTTAAAGGGCCCGCAGGAAGGAGATTCTCGTTTCCGAACATCTTTTCCGAATCCACAAGCACAATGTTCAAATCCCTGTGCATTTTTCTGTGCTGAAACCCGTCGTCAAGGATTATCCTTGTAACGCCAAGCTGTTTTATTGCGTACTCTGCTGCTTTTACCCTGCTTGAGCAGGTCAAAACCGCACACATGTTGAGGTTTACAGCAAGCCAGTAAGGCTCATCGCCTGCCATATCAGCTTTGTGATAAAGATTAATCCCGTCTGATATAACGTTAACCTTCTTGTTATCGAGCTTTCCGCCATAGCCGCGCGAAATTATTGCAACACGCTCGCCTTTTTCTACAAAGTATCGTGCAAGCTCTGCAACTACAGGTGTTTTCCCAACACCGCCGGTAGTAAAATTCCCGACAGAGATAACAAAAGCATCGACTTTTTTAGGCTTCAAAATGTTTTTATCATAAAGCAGATTCTTGAACGCGCTTCCAATCCCGTAGAAAATTGAACAGAATTTGAGCAGGTTGAAAAACGCACCGCCAGCCTGTTTGTCGTAATGTAATTTTGTAATCCTTGTCTTAAAATCCATTACTCTACCATCTTTTTGAATTTTTCAAAATCTTCCTGCGTGTCAATCCCTACAGGCACGTTGTTTACAACCGCAACCTTAATCTTCATCCCGTTTTGAAGCGCGCGCAGCTGTTCAAGGCTCTCTGCCATCTCATAAGGCGCCTGAGGGAGTACTGTCATCTTAAACAAGGCTTCGCGCTTGTAGCCGTAAATCCCCAAATGTCCGTAGAACTTAGATTTGTCAACATTACGTTCAAACGGGATTTTTGAGCGTGAAAAATACATTGCGTAGTTGTTGAAGTCAAAAACGCATTTCACGAGGTTCGGGTTGTTAACCTCATCTTCGTCCTTGATTTCCCGAACAAGGGTCGAAATATCGGCCTTTTCATCTTCCAGAATGCCTTTTATCACAAGTTCAATATTTGCCTGTTCAATTAGCGGCTCATCACCCTGAAGATTGATTATGTAGCCGATTTCCGGGTGGCGGGATGCGACTTCTGCAATCCTGTCGCTTCCGCTTTTGTGTTCTGTGGAAGTCATCTCAACTTCTGCGCCGAACTCTTTGCATGCGTTAAAGATTCTATCATCATCAGTTGCGACAATTACTCTGTCAACAAGGGGGCAGGAAATTGCTTTTTCCCAGACCCATTGAATGATTGGTTTGTTTTTTGCTCTTAATAGCGGTTTGCCTTCAAGTCTTGAAGAGCCAAAGCGCGCAGGAATTATTATTGCTGTTTGTTTTTCCATGTTTACCTTCTGTTTTGCTGCCCCCTCACCCCAACCCTCTCCCGCAGGGCGAGGGATATTTTCTTACTTTGTCGCGTTTATGAACACTGCGTTTGTTTTAAGATTGATTTCACGTCCTGTTAAGAAGTTCTGAACATCCTGCATGTATTTTTCAACAGTCGCTTCGTCAAAATACTTCATAAACCTTTCTTTTGTTGACGGCTGGTCAGGAGAAGGCGGGTTCACAAACCACTCTCTTACCATGTTAGGCTGCACAACGTAGCTTGAGCGTACTTCCTGCAATTGGACATCAGGATCTGAAAAACCAGCGATTTCAAGGTTTGTGCGCAAAGTTTTCTCGTCAAAATTGCAAAGCGAATCCATCGGGTTTTCCATTATCTCGTTTTCAGCTTTTTTAAAATCCTCGTAACGGTCAATATGCATCGGGTGCAGGATTTCCCAGTATCTTGTATTAGACCTTATAACCGGCTCAAATGCGCAGAGTTTTCCGCCGGGTTTGAGCACCCTGTAAATCTCGTTTATTGCAGGCTGTTTGTTTACAACATGCACAAGAACAGAGCGCATAAGAGCTTTATGCACCGTGCTTTCCGGAAGCGCGATGTGTTCAATAGGGCACTGCATAAGTTCATAACCGCTGTTTACTCCGGACTCATCAAGAATTCTTTTGCAGTCATCAAGGCAGTCCTGAAACTTGTCAGAAAAAATAACTTTGCCTTCGCAGTTCTGCATTTCAAGCGCTTTAAACGCTAGCAAGCCCGTTCCTGTTCCAATATCAAGAACAACATCATAAGGTTTTATTTCTGCATAAACAAGAATTACGTCTCTAACTGCTTCAAGCCAGCGCATCGTCTGTGCTTGCATTTCAGGTGTCTGACCAGCAAAACGGTTTTGCTTAAGCCACTGCGTCCAATTACTACAAATGTCACTCATCTTTCATCCTTCCTTTTAGGAATGCACCAGATGATTATACTATAATTCTACGGAGTTATCAATCTTAAGAAAAAATAGCTTTTGTAAATTCGTTGAAGAAGTCAATGCCTTCTTTAATGTTGTCTTTGAGTTTTTCATGCAGTAAAATTATTTCGTCCGGACTAATTCCTTTAGGAGTTTGATGCCCGCATGCTTCAACGACATATTTATCTTTTGTTATCATGCATTCAAGTGAGTTGTCAGACAGCTTGATAAGCGCATCCTTGCCATTTTTTAATGGGATATTAATTTGCTTAATTGCTGGTGAAATTTTATTGATTTTCATAGTTACCTTCTTTCTTTATTATGTAAAAAACTGTAAAAAATAAACTTGTCAGGTGAAAAAAATACACCCTCAAATGAGAGTGTATTTTTTGTTTGATTGTTCAAACTACACAGCGTAAACGCTAACTTGTTTTCTGTCACGTCTGTGTGGTTCAAATTTAACCTGTCCGTCAATAAGCGCGAACAAAGTATCATCAGAGCCGATGCCTACGTTGTTACCAGGGTGAACTTTTGTTCCTCTCTGGCGAACAAGGATATTACCAGCTTTTACAATTTCTCCACCGAACTTTTTAACGCCTAATCGCTTCGCTTCGGAATCGCGGCCGTTACGGGTGGAACCCATACCTTTCTTATGTGCCATTTTCTATTCTCCTTTATTTTATATCATTTTGTCGGCTGACAATTGTAACTCTACTAACTTATCTTACGAGCTACTGGTCAACCTCTTATGTAACCACTCCCAACTGGATGGGCGCGTCTTATTATTCTGCTGATTCCGCAGCTTCAGCCTTAGCTTTTGAAGCTGTTGTTCTGATTTTGTTAATCATAACTCTAGCAAAGCCTTGTCTGTGACCTTGTTTTTTTCTGTAACCTTTTTTAGGTCTTTGTTTGTAAACGATGATTTTCTTAGCTCTGTCAGTCTTGATGATAACACCTTCAACAGAAGCTTTTTCAACGTAAGGCTGACCAACTTTTGATTTTTTGCCGTTAACAATCATAACAACTTTATCAAAAACAACTTTAGCGTCTTTTTCTTCGCCTAACAATTCAACGTCAACGTAACGTCCTTCTTCAACCTGGTATTGTTTACCGCCTGTTTCGACTATTGCGTACATAGTACTTCCTTTCTTTTTGAGGAATCGTAGGGAGCATATGCCTTATTGGAACCTTCTCCTTAAGTCAAATCCGCCCGTTTAAACACGATTAACCTATCTATACACTATTTATATTACTATTTGTAACACAAGCCCGATAGAACTGTCAAGCAGGCTTTGCTCCAATTGTTAAGAATTTTTGAGCCAGTCGTACAAATTCCGGATTTCAATGGCGCCAAAATCCTTCAAAATACTTGCAGTGTCAAGATTTTCTTTTATTGGTTCAACAAAAATTTCGCCATTTTTGTAAACATCCGAATAATTCTTGCCCTCATTGGCGCAATACGGAACCTTGACCACTCCGTCTTTAAAGAGGTAAGCAAGTCCATGAACCCTGCATATAATTGGTCTGTAGGGATAAATTGAGCATTTTTGCTCTATTAAAAACGGGCATTGGCCCCCTTTTTCTATATCCCTGATGTTGTTTTGAATCTGGATTTTCGTTTCGTTATCAAGTGCAGCATAGCCCTGCATTAAGTATTCAAGCTCAATTTGTGAAATCGGGTAATCGCCTTTTTCGCAGCATGTAGAGCAACCTGCTTTGCAGTGAATGTAATCACTTTGCAGTTTCTGATATACATCCAGTTTTTTATCAAGTTGGTTTAAAAAATCAATATAAGGCAGCATAACAAATGTTTGACCCCTCACCCTGCCCTCTCCCTAAGGAGAGGGTGCTCGCTATCTCTTGTTCCAGAAGCGCTGCCAGAAAGTTTTTGAAGGCTGGCTTTCAAGCACTTCAATTCGTTTAGACAACTCTTTGTTGTGCTCAAGAAGGTCCTGTACCTGCTTTGCAAGGATTTCGTTGTCACGCTTGTAGCCACCGGCTTCAATCAGGCGGGTTGCCATATCAGAGTTTGTAATATCGTCGCTAATCTTTTTCGCCACAGCTTCGGCAAGCATTTGAAGAGTCTGGCTTGAAACATCCAAAGTAAAGCTTTTGCCCTGAGGAATCGGCTCTGCCTGTGTGCTTTGCATTTCAGGCTGAACCGCAACCTCGGTTGAAGCTTCTTGCTGCTCATTGAGCAAATCGCTCACCATTACCGGCTGCACAGGCTCATCTCTTTGTATTTTCTCAACTTTTGCTTCCATTCGTGAAAGCTTTGCGATGATTTGCTCGTCGCTGTATCCCTGTGCTTTCAGGGAAATTCCTTTTTTAATCTTTTCCAGAGACAGGTCGTCGTAGAACTCCAGCCCGTCTTCGTCTTCATAAATTGACTCAATCTTCCAGTCTTCAAGGAATAAGTCAAGCGAATGCTTGTCAATATAATAATTTTCTGTGTTTAAGCTCTTTAAAATCGTTTCTCTGTTAAACATCCGCCACCCCTTACTGTTATCCCTTACTTTTTCATTAATCTTGCGATATCCCTGTCCTGAGTCTTCTTCGCTATTGCTTCGCGCTTATCATATAATTTTTTACCCTTGGCAAGTCCGATTTCTATTTTAGCAAAACCATGAGTTAAAAACAATTCCAGAGGTACGATTGTTACACCGTCTTTTTTTATCTTATCCTGAATCTTAAGTATCTCGCGTTTTTGCAAAAGAAGCTTTCTCACTCTGTCGGGCTTGTGATTGTAACGATTTCCCTGCTCGTAAGGTGAGATATGCATTCCGTATAAGAACATTTCATTGTCTTCTATTTTTGCAAACGCGTCTTTCAGGTTGAGCATCCCTTTGCGTATTGATTTAATCTCAGTTCCGGTTAAAACAATCCCTGCTGTAAACTTGTCAAAAATTAGAAAATCATGAAAAGCTTTTCTGTTTGTAGAAATTACTTTCTTGTCCATAGAACTATTATAAAGCAAATTTTATTCCTTGCCAAGAATCTCGTCTCAAAAACTCTCTGTCAATCTTGTTTAAACAGTCCAATTTCTTCCCAATCCAGCGCGGGGCAACAAGCTCGGTGCGCAGTCCGTTTCCTGCAAGCCTGTGGATTGTGGTTTTCGGTGGCAGATATTCCAAAAAATCGCAAACTGTACTTACATATTCGTCTTCTGACATAAAACTAAGCTCGCCTTTTCTGTATAAATCCGCAATCTTTGTCCCTTCAAGCGCACAAAGCATGTGGATTTTTACCCCCTCTGGCTCAAGCTTTGATATAGTTTGAGCGGTTTGCATCATCTCGTCGTACGTTTCAAATAACCCCAGAATCACATGCAGACAGATGTTGATTCCGGCTGCTTTTGTCTTTTCATACATTTGGAGAAAACATTTGTAATCATGACCGCGGTTAATTTTTTGCAAAGTCTTGTCATGAACGCTCTGCAAGCCGTATTCGATCCAGGTGTAATAATCCGACGTGAAAGAGGAAATCAATTTCAACTTATTTTCATCCACACAGTCAGGTCTTGTGCCTATTGAGATTCCGACAATGTCAGGATGCTTAAGTGAAGCTTTGTAGATAGCTTCCAGCTCTCTTGTCGGCTTGTAGGTGTTTGAAAAAGCCTGAAAATAGGACATGAATTTTTGTGCCTTGAACCTGTTTTTCAAAGTTTCAGCGCCTGTGTTAATCTGTTCTTCAATACTTAATAGATTTGAATGAGCCTGAGAAAAACTTCCACCGTCGTCACAGAAAATACAGCCGCTATTTGAGATTGTGCCGTCACGGTTAGGGCAGGAAAAACCTGCGTCAATTGTGATTTTATAAACCTTGGCGCCGAATTTGTTTTTAAGGTGCTGGCTATACTGGTTGTACCTTTTATCTGTTCCGTTAAATTTCATAAGGCTAGTGTAATACAATATCGGATTGTAAACAACTCTTAACTTTCCAACATTTTTATAAAAGAATAGTGTATAATGGTTTTACAGAGATTATTAAGGAGAAGGTATTGTGAAAATTATTGAAGGATTTTTGACTGTCACAAACGAAAAATTTTGTATCGTAGTATCACGTTTCAACGAATTTATATGCGCTAAACTCTTATCCGGCGCGGTTGACGAACTCAAACGCCATGGTGTAAGTGAAGACAATATTGATGTTGTGTGGTGTCCGGGCGCTTTTGAGATTCCGCTTGTTGCCAAAAAATGCGCGAAGAGCGGAAAATACAATGCTGTAATTACACTTGGCGCTGTAATCAAAGGTTCAACTTCCCACTACGACTATGTTTGCGCAGAGGTTTCAAAAGGTGTTGCGTCTGTCGGATTGGAAACCGGAGTTCCTGTGATATTCGGTGTGCTTACTACTGATAATATTGAGCAGGCAATTGAAAGAGCCGGTACAAAAGCTGGAAACAAAGGCTCTGACGCTGCAAAATCAGCAATCGAGATGGCTAATTTAATAAACGTATTATAATTTACCTAAGAAGGAGTGTGTGTGATGAGCGAAATTATTACAGAGTACAGAAATGAAAACACAAAAGACATTGACCTGCTTTCAACAATAGAGATTGTTCGAAAGATTAACGAAGAAGACAAGCTTGTTGCACTAGCAATAGAAGACGAGGCTCCAAACATAGCGCGCGCAATTGATATTATTGCAAAACAATTCCTGATGGGCGGAAGGCTGTACTACTTTGGCGCAGGTACTTCTGGCAGAATCGGTGTTCTCGACGCTTCTGAATGTCCGCCGACCTTTGGTGTGCCGTCAGAAATGGTGACGGGTATTATTGCAGGCGGTGACACCGCGTTAAGAAACGCTGTTGAAGGCGCAGAGGATAATTTCGAGCTCGGAGAAAAAGACGCTCAAATCCTTACCAATCAGGATGTCTGCGTTGCAATATCTGCAAGCGGGAATCCAAAATACCTCCTCGGTGTGCTTGCGCAGGCTGAAAAAGCAGGATGTAAGACAATTGCGCTAACCTGCAACCACAAAGCACTTATTCTTGAAGAAGCGGGGCTAGGAATTTGTGTTGAAGTCGGGCCGGAGGTTATTGCAGGCTCAAGCCGAATGAAGGCTGGAAGTGTGCAAAAAATGGTGCTTAACATGCTTTCAACAGGTGCGATGATTAAAATTGGCAAGACTTATGAAAACTTCATGATTGATTTGATGCCGACAAATGAAAAGCTCAAGGATCGTGCAATCCGTATTGTTTCTGAAATTGCGGGGGTAAATGCTTCAAAAGCGCTGCATACTTTGCTTGAAAGCGGGTGGAATGTAAAAACATCAATCCTAATGCTAATGTGCAATCTTAACAGGGAGCAGGCGCAAGAAGCTTTGAGAAAGAACTGCGGTGTGTTAAGAAGAGCGTTGAATTATTATTCAAAGGTTTAATCAAAATACCCGTTACACTCACCGTTTTGGTATGCTCTATTCCAGGCATTTATTAAGTATTCACATTCTTTCTTGTAGCCTTTTTGATTTAGCTGCTTAACTACTTCGTCGAAGTAATCCCTTCTGGCATCAAGAACTCTTCTTCTGTCTTCAACTGAAAGGTCTTTTGTTGCGTGGATTATTCTATAAACCATGCGCTTTTTTAACCCAAGATTATCTGTTTTGTAAATAAGATTTTCTGTTGTAGTAAGATAGTCATGTAGTTTTAAACCTTCCGGTATTTTGTTAGAAGGAGAATTTTTTACTGTAACAAAACCCTTTTCCCATCCTTTATTGAAAAAGTTGTCAACAATTCCTTCCTGTATAGATTTTGGAGCATCTAGGAAATCCTGACCTAAATGTGCAATAGCCTCAATTTTGCAATTGAAAAGGTCGAGTGCCAGATACTGAATAGCCTCTTCAAGGGTAATTTCTGTTGTGTCTGTTATTTTTTCACCCCTTACAAGCCCCGTGTGGCCGTAACCATAAGTTGGTGTACCTTTTCCTTTTTTACCGTCTTCGACATTATCGTAGTAGGTATGAAGTATGTCTTTAACATTCTGAACTTCTATATGCTCCATAAAGTCATTAATAAATTCCCTTGAGATACCTACAGCTTCCACAATATCTTCAAAGGTTTCAATTTTTGACATATCTAAATTTACTGATTCAGGTATCATAACTACTTGTCCCAGCTTTAATTTGGTAGGATCCTTTACTTGCGGGTTTGCATTTTCAATTCGTTTTTGTGATATGTGATATTTTTGGGCGAGACTATAAAAAGTTTCGTCTTTTTCTATAGTATGTTCATGTGCAGGTTTAATAATAACTTTATCACTTGGAAAAACTGTTCTTAAATCATCTGCGCGTTCTGGTAATTTAACCAAACTTTTTAATTTTTTCATTGCCCATTTTTTAAAATCGAACTCTTCAAGCGGAAGCGTACAAATCTGCTCCTGGGAATTTTCATCAGGTAGTCTTTTCATTTTTCTAAGCTCATCAAAACCCAGTTTTTTGTTCCAGTCAATTTCAATATCACCACTCAAAAGCTCTGGTAAAATGCTGTCTTTTTTGCTAGTTTTCTGTTCTCTATTTGGCTTTTGTTGCGGCAATGCCTGTTGCACTATTTTAATTTTTTCTGTCATAGTTGTCCTCTTTCTCTCATAGTTATCCTCGTACATATCAAAACGAAATTTGGTTAGTAAAATTGACTTATTGTAAACAAAAATTTACATAAAAATTTTTTCTAGCTTCTGACCGCAGAATTATTGTATAATTTAAAAAGAGATAAGGAGCATGGTATAAATGAAATTGACTGTACTTGGACCGGGATGCTGGGGGTTAACACTCGCATGGTTGTTGAATGATAATTTTAAAGACATTGTTATATGGGGAAGAGAATGCGACCTGAACGAAGATTTGGTCAAGAACAAGCACTGCTCAAAACCGCTAGAAGTGCAGTTGGATGAAAAAGTCGAATTTACATCTGACCTGAAAAAAGCGATTGAAGGCGCTGATATAATTCTTTCAGTTGTTGCAACATCCGGCGTGCGCCCTGTTTGCGAACAGCTTAAAGCCGCAGGTATCAAGCCGGAACAACCGCTCGTCAACGCTTCAAAAGGGCTCGAACTCAACACTCTTATGAGAATGTCAGAGGTTATAAAAGATGTGCTCCCTGAACAAAAGGTCGTAATCCTATCGGGCCCGACTCTTGCAAAAGAAGTGCTCATGGGAAAACCAACCGCGGCTTCTGTTGCGTGTGAGGACATGCAGGTTGCAGAGTTCGTGCAAAAGGCATGCAATGTTCCGAACAAATTCCGCCTATACACTAACTCTGATGTTATCGGCGTGGAGCTTGGAGGAAGTCTCAAAAACGTTATTGCAATCGCTTCCGGATTTGCTCACTCGATGGATTTGGGCGACAACTGCATGGGGACGCTTTTGACCCGTGGGATGGCAGAGATTGTAAGGCTTTCAGTCAAGCTTGGAGCGAATCCTTCAACTCTTTATGGGCTTTCCGGCATGGGTGATTTAATCGCAACCTGCTCCAGCCCGATGTCCAGAAATTACACCGTGGGTTCAATGTTGGGTAAGGGAAAGAAAATTGATGATATCTTGAAAGAACTTGGCTCTGTTGCAGAGGGTGTTAAAACTTCCAAAGCAGTGTGCGACCTTGCTGAAAAGCTCGGGCTGGAGGTTCCTGTGTCAAGTGCAATTTACGAGGCTGTATACACTGACATCACCCCGCAGGAAGTTTTATCTAAGCTTATGAACAGGAAGCTCAAGAAGGAAGAAAGTTATGATTAAATACGCGGTCAAATACCTTAAAAATACCTTTGTTCCTCTGAAATGTCCTGAAAACGTAAATCTTGATGACGGGCAGCTTATTCTTGCCAGAACCGAGAAGGGCGAAGAGGTGCTCAAAGCGTTTCTTGTTAACAGTGAGGTGGCAAAGCGGTTTGAGGATTCTCAAAAAACGCCTGCTCCGTTTGATTTTATAAGAGTCATGACACAGGAAGACATGATGCTGCTTGAAGAGCTTAAAAAGGACGAAGTAACATCGTATTTCAAGTGCAAAGACCTTGTAAAAAAACACAAGCTCAACATGAACCTTGTGCAGTGCCGTATAACCTTTGACAGACGTAAAATCTCTTTCTACTACACAGCTCCTGAGCGTGTAGATTTTAGAGAACTGCTAAAAGACCTGACCCAGGTTTTCAAAAGAATGAGAATTGACCTGCGCCACATCGGTGTGCGTGACGAGTCTTCAATCATGGACGGGACAGGGATTTGCGGGAAGCCTTTCTGCTGTTCATCATACTTGCGTAAGTTTGAGTCCATCAATGTAAAGCTTGCAAAGGATCAGGGAATGCCGATTGCACCTTCAAAGATATCCGGAACATGCGGCAGGCTGCTATGTTGTTTAACTTACGAGTATTCAAACTACATTGAAGCAGCCAAGGGCATGCCTCCGGTTGGCTCTACTGTAATGACTCCGACCGGGCTTGGAAAGGTTTGCTTTATCCAGTTCCTCAACAATTCTGTTGCGGTCAAGTTTGAAGACGGAAAGATTAAAGAGTTTAAAAAATCTGATATTGAGATGGTTGATGCTGACGTCAATGTTGATATTGATGTTCCGCGCATTACAAACTACTCAACGGATGAAAAAGTCGATGCTAAACAGCTAAAACAGCTGGAGGATGACAGAAACAGTTCAACCGGCAATGTATAAATATATTAAAAGGAGCAAATTATGTTAGAGAGAATTGAAAAACTACAGGTGATTTCGCTCGGTGTTCTTCTGGCGCTCGGGCTTGTTGTTTCAACAAAAATGGTGTCTTCATCAATTTCAAACAACGTTATTTCAGTAACAGGTTCAGCGTTTGAGGTTGTGAAATCTGACTCAGGTTCACTTAATTTTGATATTGTAATCAAGCGCCCGACAAAACAAATGGCTTATGCTGACGTCCAAGGGCAAATCAAATCTGTAGAAAAATACCTTCAGGACAAAGGTATAAAAAATATTGATAAGAAAACTGTAAACGGCTACTATAACTACAAACGTGACCCGAAAACAGGCGCTTACACCGATATTCAGGACAGCTACAATCTTTCGCAGCCAATATCGATTAACTCTGATAATGTAGAGCTTATCAAAGAAATCTCAACAGATATAACAGGTTTGATTAACCAGGGTATTGATATTAATGTTTATCAGCCTTCATACGCTTACTCAAAGCTTCCTGAACTCAAGGTTACATTGCTTGAAAAGGCTTCTAACGACGCTAAGGCAAGAGCTTCTTCAATGCTAAAAGCTACTCACAACAGCGTAGGTAAGATTCAGTCTGTAAGAATGGGCGTTTACCAGATTACACCGGTTGATTCGACTGATGTTTCTGATATGGGCGTAAATGATTCTTCTTCTATTGATAAGAAAGTTACTGCTGTAGCGAATGTTTCGTTTAAGATTAAATAAAAATTTTTAAGTAAAAAAAAGAGGTGGCTGGCTTTGCCAGCCACCTCTTTTTTGTTTCTATTTTTCAAGTTTTTCAATCCGTTTAATAAGTTCTTCGTTCTGTTTTTGAAGCTCCTTGATTAATTTATCCTGCTCGTCATTTTTTGAAATTACAGAGCAAATATGAGCGTCAAGCTCTTTGATTGCATTGATTACAGCGTAGAACATTTCGTCCATGCGGATTTTTAAGTACCCGTCCTCATCTTTGGTTACAGCGTTAGGAAATACCTTCTGCAAATCCTGAGCCATTACACCAACATGAGGTGTCTTCTTCTCGTCTTTTTTGAAGGTGAAGTTGTATAAATCCAATTTCTTGAGCGCGTCCAAACCATCAGTAAATTTATCACCAACATTTTTCAAACGCCTGTCAGAACGATGGTAAGAGAAACTTACACCGCCAAACGAAGCAGAACCCTGCTCACTCGCATACATTACACCCGGGAAGCCTTGAGTAGTCGGTGCTTTACTAAGCCTGATGATCTCTCTGTTACCTGTTGATTCACGTAAATATACCGCATATCCCTGATTTAAGCCTAATAAGGTGTTGCAGCCTACAATCAAATTTCCTGGAATATACACCGTGCTGCTGCTATTACCCAACACAATCTGGTTAGAGTTTGTTGTTTGCGCGCTATTCCCAATGGCAGTAGAGTTGTTGTGCGTTGCTTTAGTTCCTTTTCCAAGTGCCAGTGAAGAAGTTTTTGTTGCTTCCGCGCTCGGACCGATTGCAATGCCTTCCGAGCCTGTAGCAGAAGCAATATCACCAATTGCGATTGCATTCAGATTAGTTGCCTGAGCTCCGGCTCCAAGTGCGACAGTGCTCAAAGAGCTCGATACAGTAGATCTTTCGCCTCCGTTATAATATGCATAACCCCCAATAGCTACAGAAGCTTCACTACTAGCATTAGCGTTACGCCCAATTGAAATAGCATCAATTGCAGAAGCCTTAGCAGCTTGTCCAATGGCAAATGAGTTTTCAATAGTTGCCTTAGAACCATATCCAATAGCAATAGACCCGTTAGCACTAGCATCCGCAGTGTTTATTGCAGTTGAACCTTTTCCTGCTTGAGCATTTGATCCGACTGCCACAGAATATGTTTCAGAGGTTTTAGCATTGCTGCCGATTGCAACGATATTAGAAGAGCCCAAGGTTTGGTTTGAGCCTAGGGCGATTGAGTTATTAGGGATTGTAGCGTTTGAGATACCAACGCGTCCTGCCGGGTCTGCTGTTACTTGCATAACTTCATCGCCTTTGCCGAAGGTGAGTT
>CANAXK010000003.1 GCA_947365485.1 uncultured bacterium | reverse complement strand
CTTTCATCATAATCTAAACCGACTAAATCACAACCGCAAAATTTACCCATTAGCCTCCAGAACCTGTTCTGAGGGTTCGCATAGTACTGCTGCTCGCACAGAGACTTTATACCAGGCATGGAACCCAGTATTAATATTCTTGACGTGTCATCAATGCTTGGAGAAAAACTTTCACAATTTGCCATGGATAAATTTTAACATAAAGTATATTTATCTCTTTGTAACAATTTTGTAAATCTTTGAAACAATAGTATGCTTTTTATAGTAAATCTTAATACTTTTATATATAATGATTATATAGGAAGTTCGTTTTTTAAGGGCATATGATTCGTTATGTTATCTTGTGATGACAAAATCCAACTTGAATTAAATAGTATACTAAATAGAACAACAAATAATATTGCGGAATGCATTAACAGACTCTCAACTGGTTTTAAAGTCAATTCGGCAAGCGATAATGCTGCGAATTATTCTATTATCACTAAGATGGAAACCGAATTGAGCTCTCTTGATGTTGCTCAGGATAATATTGCGCAGGGAATTGATATGCTTTCCACTACAGAAGGCGTGTTGAGCGAGATTATGGGTAACCTCGACAGAATTAAACAACTCGCACTCGCTGCAAGCAACTCTATCTATGACGACAAAACCCTTGAAATAATCCAGACAGAAATCGATAGCTGCATCTCTCAAATCGAATCCCTGCAAACCTCCGCCCAGTATAACGGATTGGATTTGCTTCAGGAAACATACCAACTCAATAAAGATTCCAGCTACAAAGTATCAGGAAATGGAAGCCTTGAACAACTGAACGGCGTAGTGACAAAAGTAAGCGAACTTGCTAATCCTGATGCGCCAAACGATGCTACTACCTACAGCCGCATGTCAAGAATAATCGAAGAAAGCCTCGACGAAAATATTACACTTTTAAGCAACGAAACTCCTGATGAGCCTGTGGAAGAAACTCCTCTTGAGGGCGTTATTTCACTTAATGCAAACGCGACTTATACACTTAAAGTTAATGATTTTACTTATACTATTAAAAACCTTTTAAAACAAAAAAGTGATATTTCCTATAATTTTGACGCTTCAACCAACACTCTTAGTATTGATGGCGAAAGCTATTCAATAACCTCCGCAAACTCACAGACGGACAACCTTATAATCAACGGCACCGGCAGAATAGAAGCCAGAACCGGCGATATGAACGACAATGTTGTTGTAAACTCCGGCTCTGATGTCAGAGTCTACCTGACAGCTGGCGACAACACAGTGACTGCTAATATTGGAGCCGAGATAATCACATCCGGCGGAAACAATGTTGTTAATGTTAACTCAACGGGAAGCACAATTACACAAACCGGCGCTTCTAATACAGTGAATGTTCTTAATAACTTTGATTTGAACCTGTCTGCAAACGGAAACAACTACCTTATTAATAACGCAACTTCCTTTGTGTCAACCATCAAAAATTCAGCCCTGAACCTGAGAGGTGATGGCCTGAATGTAACCACCACTGCTGCACAGGTTAACTCGGTGGTTCTAGACGGACTTAATAATACGTATACCGACAGCCTCGGGCTCTCAACTGTTG
Source organism: uncultured bacterium (assembly GCA_947365485.1). Lineage (GTDB taxonomy): Bacteria > Cyanobacteriota > Vampirovibrionia > Gastranaerophilales > Gastranaerophilaceae > CAG-196. The sequence continues at coordinate 21,883 of CANAXK010000003.1, read as the reverse complement.
TGTCTAACGGAAACGACGCGATAATAAATACGAGCAGCAGCAGAAATAATATTGTTACGATAAACGGCGATAACTCAATATTGACAACCGGAAACGGGAATAACACAGTCACAATTAACGGTAACAGCGCAACTGTAAATACTGGCTCTGGCGCAGATACGATTACTGTTGCAGGCTCAAATGCTAATGTTAATTCAGGAAGCGGAAACGATAATATTATTGTCAACGGAGCTCATGCACTTGTTGACTCGGGCGCTGGTGATGACAAAATCACTGTTTTTGGTGCTAATGCTAATATTAAATCGGGGCTGGGAAATGACTATATTTCGACTTCTACGACCGCGACAAACGCTGAAATAAATTCCGGAGACGGAAATAATACTATTATTTCAACCGGTTCCTCCGCAATACTTACAACGGGTGAAGGCTCAAACTCGGTTCTTATCGGAGCAACCGGGACGACCTTAACTACAGGTAACGGAAATAATACAGTTAGTGTTGCCGGAAACTATGCTACTGTTACAACCGGAAGCGGAACCGATTCTATTACGGTGACCGGTACAAATGCCAATATCCAGAGTGGTGCGGGCGCTGACTTTATTTCAATTGCTGCGTCTGCAACAGGCTCAACTGTAAATTCTGGCGATGGAAACAACAGGATAATCTCTGACCTTAATAACGCTAAAATCACAACAGGCGACGGGAATAATAATATTACAGTCTCCGGCTCAAATTCTATAGTTCAAACCGGAAACGGCAATAATACAGTGAATGTTGGCGGAAATTATGTCACAGTAAGAACAGGAAGTGGGACTGACACAATAACTGTTACAGGCACAAACGCCGATGTTTCCTCTGGAGCCGGTGCAGACAGGATTCTGGTGAGTGGAGAAAACGCAAATATCCACTCCGGCGCAGGTGATGACTTTATCTCAATCGCTGCCTCTGCAACCGGCACAACTGTTGATTCCGGCTCTGATAATAACAGAATTGTATCCAACCTGAATAACGCTAATATCACTGTGGGTGACGGCGCGAATAGCATACTTTCAACAGGAACATCCTCTAGTATAACAACCGGCGCGGGTAATAATATAATCACTGTTACTGGCTCCTCTTCAACTGTTACAACGGGTAACGGCAATAACACGGTTAATGTTGGCGGTGACTCTGTTACTGTTACAACCGGAAGCGGAACAGATACGATTACTATTGCAGGTACAAACTCGCATGTTCAGTCAGGCGCGGGAGCCGATAAGATTACGATAAACGGTTCAAACGCTAACGTGGATTCCGGAGACGGAGCCGACTCGATTATTGTTAACGGCACAAACGCTATTGTTCAAACGGGACTTGGTAACGACTATATTTCAATATCCTCTACTGCAACTGGTTCAACGGTGGATTCGGGTGACGGTGATAATACAATTGTGTCAAACCTTTCAGGAGCGCAGATTACAGCCGGAGGCGGTAACAACACAATTACGGTCTTAGGGTCTTCTTCTAATGTCACAACAGGAAACGGAAACAATACGGTTAATGTTGATGGAAACTATGTAACCGTTACAACCGGAAGCGGAATGGACACTATCACTGTTACAGGTACAAGCGCTAATATCGATTCCGGAAGTGGAGATGATAATATTACGGTAAACGGTTCTCACTCTGTAGTTCAAAGCGGCGATGGAAACGATTACATTACAACCGGCATATCTGCTTCAGGTGTACAAATAAACTCCGGAAGCGGCAACAACACAATTGTTGCTTCGGGCTCATCTTCTAATATCACAACAGGTAACGGCTCAAACGACGTTACTGTTAACGGAAGCAACGACAATGTTTTTCTCGGGACAGGTGATAACAATGTTGAACTCAATGGCAAGGGTGATTATGTTTACTCAAACAGCGGTAATAACACTGTCACCGTAAACGGAACCGACGCTGTTGTTAACCATTCTTTGCAGGCATCAACAACTGTTGTTGACAACGCTTCTAACACCGCGCAGGTAAAGCTTCCGGGTAATGCGTCTATTCTTCCTGATAGCGGAAGCTTGCGGATTCTTGCAGGCGAGAGCATTGAGATTACACTCGGCGGAAAAACCTACACTATTGAAAACACAATGGACAAAACCGGAACTTTGTCCTACAGCTACGATAGCGCGAACGATATTATCACCTTTACAGGGGTTAAAAACGGTGACGCTTATTATGATTCTACACTTGGGTATTTGCAAGATGGCGAAACCCTTAATATTACGGCAAAATCCGGTCAGGAAGACAGGGTAAAACTTGTTGGCTCTTTTGGAAACGTCAACCTCGGAGACGGGGATGACTATGTGGAAAGCTCAATTTGCCGCGGTAATGTTGATACAGGAGACGGGAACGACAGACTTATTATTACAGACGGTTCTAATAGCGCAGGCGCAAGAAATAAATTTCTGTACTACAACACAGGTGCGGGCGAAGACTATATTGAGACAACCTCAACTGCAAAGTATGTGAATTTAACCGGCGGGGCAGATAATGACACAATTGTAATAAACGGATACGGAATTGAAGCTCGTGGCGGTACTGGCGACGACGATATGACAATTTATGCTGATGCTGCTTCTTATGTAAATAATATTTATGGTCAAGCCGGTAACGACAGAATTGTTTCACACGGACGCTACAACAATCTTCATGGCGGAGCCGGAGACGATACAATTATTGTTGAGGCGTATAAAGGAAACAAAAACAACAATACTGCAACCACAATCAATGGTAATGAAGGCGATGACACCATTATTATTAATGCAACAAACTCTTTAAATATCAGTGGTCATGCAGGTAATGATACTTTTGAAATCAATGCTGCGGTGGGTTCTGTTCTAGGATATGAAGGTGATGATACGTTTATAGTCAAAGATGGTGGCTCTGCAACAATGCTTGACGGCGGGGATGATAGAGACACAATCATTGCTGCTGACCCTTCAAAATTCTATAACCTTAGTATTGAAGAGTACAAAACAAGCGAAACCGCACCAGGCGAAACAATAGACAACAGATTTCCAAATGCTGCAACTATTTCTATTTCTGGAGACGGCTCTCAAGTCATTACTCTGGGAGGCTATACTTATACTGTCAATAATAAAACCGGCACCGTAACTTCTTTGAACTATAATTTTAATCCTACAACAAAAGCAATCACTTTCGGCGGAAATAATATTGAAATCATAGCAGGCGATGGTCAGGAAGATAATATTACTGTGTCCGGCGGTACAAATATTTCAATCAAATCCGGTGATATGAATGATATAATAAACGTCAGTTCAAATTATGTTGATGTTGATGCAGGAGACGGCGATGACATTATCAACCTGAAAGTCGGGATTGTTGCCGGACATACCATTACCGGCGGGGCAGGGGATGATACCATAAATGTTGACGGCTCAAACAGCAGCGGAACAATCACCGGCGGGGACGGGAATGACAGGATTATAATTAAAGGCTCTAATAACACAGATATCAGAGGCGGAGCTGGTGATGACTATATCCAGATGGACGGAAACAATAACAATATTGACGGCGGTGAAGGCAGAGATAATATTGTTGTGAACGGCACTCTTGGAACAGGATACACTATAACCGGCGGAGATGGCGACGATAATATTACGGTAAACTCTTCCGGACACTCAAGTCAAATCTACGGAGGCGCGGGCTCTGACACTCTGAACATTTCAAGCAATGCGAGCATTGTTAACTCAAACTTTGAAATATTCAATATCAGCAACAAAACCGGAACACTCGGACTTCAAGCCGGAGTGAGCACAACCGTGAATATTGGCGGCAAGACTTACACAATCGTTTCACAGGAAAACCAGACCGTAAGCTACACACTTGACAGCTCTGACTATCTGACTTTTGCGATTTCAAAAGCAATTGTCACCTCTCTCAACAACCAGGTCGATAACCTGAAAATAGTGGGCAGTGAAAACACTGTACAGCTCAATGATGGAAATGACAACCTGATAATTGAAGGTAATAACAATACAGTATCCGGCATAAGAGGTAACAAGAATGTTAACATAACTGGTAATAACAACAATTTTTCAGGCTCAAGCGGAGTTAACACGGTCAATGTCGACGGTAATTCAAACAACGTCACCGGAGGTGCTAACAACGATATTATTACCGTGCAAACCGGAAGCGGAAACGTGATTAACGGTGGGAACGGCAACGACACCATTGTGATGAACTCTTCCAACAATGATATTGACGGCGGAGCTGGCGATGATAATATTACCGTAAACGGAATAATTGACACCAACCACACTATTACCGGCGGGAGCGGGCAAGACAGAATCACGGTTAACTCTTCCGGCAACACAGGGGAAATCACTGGCGGTGCAGACAACGACATAATAATTGTTGAAGGCTCAAACAACACCCAGATAAAAGGCGGCTCCGGCGCAGACTATTTTGATGTCAAAGGCAACAATAATAACGTTGACGGCGAGGCCGGAAACGATACCATAGTTTTGAACGGCACGGTTGATGCTTCACACTCGATTCTTGGCGGAAGCGGAGACGACACAATCAACGTCAATTCTTCAAACAATGCTGGCGTAATCTCCGGCGGAGACGATGACGACGTTATTACAGTAACCGGCTCCAACAACGCGCAGATTCAGGGCGGGGCTGATAACGATATTATCATCTCCAACGGCCAGAACAACGCAATCGACGCAGGAACAGGCGACGACAGGGTTACAATAAACAACACGAACAATTCTGCTGTGGTTAAAGGCGGTGACGGGAACGACACGATTACAGTTTCGCAGAACGGCTCCTGCAACACCAATCAGGAGTTTGAAGTCTTTAACCTCAACAACAAAAACGGGGTGCTGAATCTTCAAGCCGGTGTTGAGACTTCTATCAATATTAACGGGAAGTTTTATAAAATAACATCCGCGGAAAATCAGGCTGCAAACTACAGGCTGGATAAGAATGGCTGTCTGATGTTAGAAGTCTCAAAAGCAATTATTGATACTGCAAACAACCAGCTTGATAACCTGAGGATTCTGGGCAACGATAACACAATTTTGCTTAAACAAGGAAACGACAGCCTTGTGATTGAAGGCAATAACAATACAATTTCAGGAACCGCTGGCACTAAGAACATAAAAATAACCGGTAACAACAACACATTGAACGGGTCAAACGATTCTAACGTGGTGGTCGTAAACGGGAACTCGAATAACATAAACGGCGGCAGCTCTTCTGATATCATAACCGTGCAGACAGGCTCTGATAATACTGTGAGGGGGAATGACGGAGATGATATTATTACTATTTCTTCTGCCAACAACAATGTTTACGGCGAAGCAGGAAACGATGTAATCATTCTTAACTCAACTAACGATGCCGGCTACACGGTTGACGCGGGCGCTGGTGACGACACGATTGAGGTTGCGGGTTCAAATTCCGAAGGCCTGATTGACGCAGGAGACGGGGCTGACAATATAGTCGTTAAAGGAAGCAACAACAAAAACATTCAGACCGGAAGTGGGGACGATGTGATTATAAATAAGGGAGTTAGCAACACTTATTATAACGCATCAGGTGACGACACTTTCCACCAGTACAGCGAAAAATCAGAGCTCTCAAATATTCACACAATTAACATGGCTTCTAAGACCGGAAGTTTTTCACTCCTCGAGGACGGACAGGTAACCCTGCTCCATGGTGAAAACAAGTACCTGATAACTTCGTCTAAAGACAATCTTGTTTCATACGCCCAGTCCGGAAACGACGTGACAATCACTGCTGATGATATCCACCTTGAGACAGTTGAGAACGATGCAGTTAACCTTGTGCTTGAGGGCTCAAACAACCAGGTCACACTTGCTGATACGATTGAGACAACGTTTGAACTTGTCGGAGATAACAACACTGTGGACTGCGCTAACGGGAATTACGAAATCTCTGTAGAGGGTTTGGATAACAAAATCAACCTTTCAGAAGGTGATGCCTATGTTGTGGTTGATTCTTCTTCTGTTGGCACAATAGTTAACGGCAACAACTGCAAGACAACGGTTCTCAATATGGGCGAGGATACTTACCTGAACAATTGCGACAAGCTCATTAAAAGCGTGAGCCCGAAAAATATTCAGGCGGGGATTCATTCAGACAAGGCTTCTGTAATCGAGGTTAACACCGGCTATTTGACCGGCATGCTGAAGTTCAAGGTCTCATCCCAGCAACTTACTCAACATGCCCTGAAAAAAGTCGACAAGTCGATTTCTGCAATTAATTCCAAAATAACTTTAATCGGGGCTCAATACAACAGACTAAGCTCCGCAATAGAAGCGAACGCCATTCAGAGCTATAACGTGCTCTCATCAAAATCCACACTCAAAGACGCTGATGTTGCTGATGTAAGCTCAAAATACATCGCAAATCTTATCCTGCAACAGTCAACCATGGTTCTGAGCTCATCTGCAAAAAATCTTTACGCAGAAAGGATTCTGGGACTGCTACCGTAAAACATAGCCTGACCTATCTTTCAATAAGATGAATCCTCGTGTTCGAATAATACTCCCTGTTGCTATTATGCACAGCCTCTACACGCCTGATTTTGCTGTCCAATAGGCTGTTTGGACTAAGCTCGGAGGCTAATTTTAAATACTTTAGGGCAGCTTCTGTGTCGCCAAACTTCTCGTAAATATCGCCCAACTTGTAGGCTGTCTCATAATGGCGCGTGTAACCGCGCTTGTATGCCTCGCGATACATCCTTAAGGCCTTCTTGTAAAGATTCCTGCGGTAGTAGAACTCGCCAAAACAGAAGTAAGGCTCAGGAGATGAGGGGTCTATTCCCATTGCCTTGTAGAAATTTCCTTTGGCGTATTTATCCAGCCCGCATAAGTCCTGCAAAACCCCGAGCCGCACCGCGTAGTTGAGGTTGTCAGGACATTTGTTGTTAAGAATTGTGTAGAGGTTTAGGGCTGCTGTCATTTCTTCGTTAACCTTGCCGGAGGCTGTTTTGAGCGCGAGATTGTAGTAGAACCCTGCTTTTGATTCGAGTTCCTCCTGATTGAGTTTGGTGTAATCAATCGGAATCTGGTATTCAAGGTTGCCTTTCAGTGCCGAGTGGGCTGAGGAGGAGAAAACCAGAGTTATCAAAATTGTCAAAAAAATTTTAAACAGTTGTCTCATACAAATTAACTTAATATTCCATAATAATATCTATTATATCAGAGAATTTTTTAGTAGAATAATTAACAGAGGGTTAACAGTTGAAAGAACTCGTTTGTTTATCAGTATTTTTAATACTTTCGACGCTTTTTGCGCTATTGATGATGGCAGCAGGGTTTATTTGCCAGTACAAGAAAAAATGCGCTGTCAAAGATACGACCTACGAATGCGGGCTGCAACCGTTGTCCGACGCGCGAATCCTCTTTGACGTTAAGTACTTTAACTACGCGGTGCTCTTTCTGATATTCGATATCGAAACAATCTTTCTCTTCCCGTTTGCAGCATCTGTAAACTCTCTTGGCTTGTTTGCAATAGTTGAAGCGTTCATATTTGTGGCGCTTTTGCTTCTGGGTCTTTTCTTTGCTGTTAACAGGAAAATGTTGAGGTGGCTCTGATGGGTGTAATCGTGACTTCTATTGATTATATTCTTAACTGGAGCAGGGCAAATTCCCTCTGGCCTCTGACTTTTGCAACCTCGTGCTGCGGAATCGAGATGATGCAGACAGTTGCTTCTGATAACGATATTGCAAGGTTTGGCTCAGAAGTCTTTAGAGGCTCTCCAAGACAGGCAGACCTCCTGATTTGCGCCGGAACGATTACGCATAAGATGGCACCCGCGCTTTTGAGACTTTACCAGCAGATGCCGGAGCCGAAGTACGTTATTGCGATGGGCGCATGCACCTGCGGGGGCGGGATGTTTGCAGAGACTTCTTATTCCGTGGTGAATGGGATTGATAAGATTATACCGGTTGATATTTATCTTCCGATGTGCCCTCCAAGACCGGAAGCGCTTTTGGATGCGATTAGGAAATTGCAGACAAAGATTAAGAAAGAATCGATTTTGACAAGAAAAGAGTTTGTTGATTCGCACACTTCCAAACTGGTAGAAGAACATGGTATTCTTGTTAAGCTTAATGATAATGAGGTGAGCCATGAACTGGAATGAATTTGTAAGAGTTTTTAGCGACTGCGAACTTGTTGGCGACAAAATCGTTATCAAGTCAAAACTCCTTGAAGTGATTAGCTTTATCTCAAAAGAGTATCCGTATAACCTGCTCAAAGAAATCATCGCGGTTGATAACGGCGAATCGGGAATCGAACTCATCTATCACCTCTACTCGGTCGACGATGAAGAAGACCTATTCATCTCGATTACGGTAATCGATGAGGCTCCGAGTATAACAAGCATTTTCAAATCAGCACAGGCTGACGAGAACGAAATCTACGACCTCTTTGGAGTGAAATTCACAGGCAACGAGAACCTGAAACGACTTTACATGCCGGAATCCTGGGAAGGCCACCCGCTCAGAAAAGACTACGTACAAAACGATGAAAGGGTAAAGTGGAATGACGAGCCTTAAACTAAACCTCGGCCCGCAGCACCCTTCAACTCACGGGGTTTTGAGGCTGCTTCTGGAACTCGAGGGCGAAAAAATTATTTCATGCGAACCGGATGTGGGGTACCTGCATCGCGGGATGGAAAAAATGGCTGAAAAAATGTCATATATCCAGTACCTGCCGCTTGTTGACAGAATCGACTACCTCGCAGGGTTCTTCTATTCCGAACTCCTGTGCAGAACAGTTGAAAAAGCGCTTGACGTGGAGCTTCCGGATAAGGTGCGCGCAATCAGGGTGATGCTTCTGGAACTCAACAGAATCTCCTCCCACCTTCTCTGGGTCGGGGCGTTTCTTATGGATTTGGGCGCGGTGTCACCGTTTTTCTATGCGTTCAGAGAACGCGAGATGATTCTGAGGTACTTTGAACGACTCACAGGCCAGAGGATGATGTACAACTACTTCGTTTTTGGCGGGGTGAGGAAGGATATTGATTACCTCGAAGAAGTCGAGGAAATTATCTCAATCCTGCCTGAAAGGATTGACGACTACGAAAAAATTATCACAGAAAACCCGATTTTTCTCACAAGAACTGAAAAAAAAGGTATACTTGAGCCAGAAACAGCTTTCAACTACGCGATTACGGGCGCTAATTTGAGAGCAAGCGGGGTGGATTACGACTACAGAAATCAGGATTCTTTGTACAAAGGGTTCGATTTCAGAACAATCGTGCTCGACGGCAAAGACTCATGGTCACGGTACAAAGCTCGTATTCTCGAGATGAGAGAGAGCATAAATATTGTGCATCAGGCGCTTGTTTACCTGAAAAGAGCCGATAAGTTGGAACAAAAACTCATTAACCCTCTGACACTTAAACTTCCGGAAGGCGAGTACTATCAGGAAATCGAGGCTCCGAGAGGGCTTGCGTGCTGCTACGTCAAATCAACGGGCGGAGATAAACCTTACAGACTCAAGTGGAGAACGGCTTCTTACTACTCAGTAAACCTGTTAAGGGAGCTTCTTGTTGGTACTTACCTCAACGACGCGATTGCGATTGCGGGGTCTCTGGACATAATTCTGCCGGAGGTGGATAAGTAGTGAACTACCTTTACTTTTTGTATATCGAATTTCTTGCAAAACACAATATCCCGCGCTTGTTCGGGGATATAACCTTCTACTTTATTCCGTTCTGCATAATCGCAGCAGCGCTGCTTGTCGTGGTGCTCTTCCTCGTGCTTGCAGAGAGAAAACTTCTGGGGTTTTTTACCCAGAGAAAAGGCCCGAACAGGGTTGGGTTCTGGGGTGTTTTGCAGACTCTTGCAGACGCGCTTAAGCTTCTGTGCAAGGAGAATATTACGCCAAACGGGGTAAACAGATTTCTGTTCAACCTTGCGCCGGTGCTTGCGTTTGTGCCGATGTTTCTGGCGCTCGGAATAATTCCCTATAGCGCAGAGTTTACGTTTGTGAATACGCAGACGAATGTAATCCTGTATCTGATTCTTGCTGCGTTTCCGGTTTTGAGCGTTTTTCTTGCAGGCTGGGCAAGCAACAACAAGTACTCGCTTTTTGGCGCAGCAAGGTGTATTGCGCAGGTTTTGAGCTACGAGCTTCCAATGACTTTCGTGGTGCTCTCAATAATCGCTCTGGCTTCTTCAATGAACCTTACAGGAATCACGCTCGCGCAGTTCTCGAAATTCGGGCTCTTTGGCTGGTTTGTGTTCCCGTGTATTCTCGGGTTCTTTATCCTGTTTATAAGCGTGCTTGCAGAACTCAACCGCTGCCCTTTTGATTTGCCGGAGGCTGAAAGCGAGTTGATTTGCGGGTTTAATACGGAGTATTCCGGCATGAGGTTTGCGATATTTTATCTGAGCGAGTACGCGATGATGTTTGCAAACGCCATGTTCATCTCGATTCTGTTCTTTGGCGGGTATTTGTCACCGTTTGGAACATACTTGAGCAATGTTTTGTTTGGAAACACCCCGCTTGCCTCTGTGCTGCTGTATTTTGAGCAGGCATGCTGGCTGTTTTTGAAATCGTTTATACTAATCTTTGTAATAATCTGGATAAGGGCGACGCTTCCGAGGCTCGCGTCTTTTGACCTGCTCAAATTCTCGTGGGTTATTTTGCTTCCGCTCTCAATCCTGAACCTGTTTATCGCGGTTATGTACAAATTTCTTTTAGGAGGCGGGCTATGATGGACGGGATAAAATCAATCTTCGAAGGTATGATGACGGTCTTCAAGCACCTGTTTAAGCGCCCTGTAACTCTTGACTACCCTGAAAAGGAGCGGATACTGAACGACGCTTTTCGGGGGAAATTTGATGTCAAAAACTGCATCGGATGCGGGGTTTGCAAAAATGTGTGTCCGGTTGGCGGGATAGAGTTTGAAAAGAACGCCGAAGGCAAAGTCGTTTCCTACAAAATCGATTTGAAGAAGTGTATTTTCTGCGGAAACTGCGCTTACTACTGCCCTGTAAAGGCAATCACAATGACAAAAGAGTACGAACTTGCAACAGAGAATCCGGATGAGCTGACTCTGGAGTTCAAAGGAGGCGCGGATGATAACTAATCCGATAATTTTCTACTCGGCAACTGGCCTAATTTTTGTGTTTACCATGCTTGCCTTGTGTTTCAAAAACCTGATTTACTCACTGCTCTCATCAGTGGTGGTGTTTTTTGGTGCAGCGCTCATCTTCTACCTTCTGGGTTCTGAATACAACGCAATAATTCAGGCAGCAATCTACGGGCTTGCTGTGCCTGTAATCATAGGCGTCTCAATAATGTTTACAAAAGGAAAACACGAAGCAGGAAAAGGATTCACGCTTCCTTATCTTACAATGCTGTTCGGCGGAATCTTTGTGCTCGCTTTTGTCTACCTTATGATGATGTCACTTGCCATCATGCCGGATACTTTCCATCTGATGGGATTAGCACAAACAACCTCAATGGATAACATTTCAGCTTTCTCAAAGGGGATTTTTGTAAACTACGTTTGGGCGTTCGAGCTTGTGTCACTCCTGCTCACAATCGTGATTGCGGGGATTTCGATTTTCAAAAAGAGGGGGGCATAATGGCAGAAATTACGATGTATCACTATCTTGTGCTTGGGCTTGTGCTCTTCCTTGCGGGGATTCTGGGCTCAATGATTGCAAAAAACGTGATAAAGGTGCTTATTTCAATAGAATTTATGCTCACGGGGATTAACATAAATTTCGTGACCTTCGCCTCATATTGCGATAACGCAAACTTTAACGGGTATGTGATGGCGCTGTTTTATGTGGGAATCGGCGCGGTTGAACTTGCGGTTGCGCTCTATATCTTCTACCTGATGTTCCAGAAAAAAGAGAGCGACAATATAGAAAAATATAGTGAGTTATGATAATGACAGACTTGATACTTGATAACGTATATTTAATACTACTCTTACCGTTCTGGATTTTCTTAATCATAATGGGCGGGCGGTTTTTTTCTGTTTATGTAAACAAAAAAATAATCTATGCGCTCACACTTTTGTCATCTTTTCTTGGAATTCTGCTTTGCGGAGCGACCCTCATTAAGATGCCGCCTACAATCGAGCAGAGCTTTCCGTTTATTAAGATAAACAATTTTATCCTGTCCTTCGGACTTCATATTGATAAATTGTCGCTAATCATTGCGCTTGTGCTCTTCCTTGTGAGCTTTTGCGTTCAGGCGTACTCGATTTCTTATATGAAAACAGAAGCTAAATCATACAGATTCTTTGCACTTCTGAACCTTTTCAACTTCTCAATGGCAGGGCTTTTGTTCAGTCCTAACCTGTTTCAGATGTACGCATTCTGGGAACTTGTGGGGGTTGTATCCTACCTGCTTATCGGATTTGAGTATAAGAAAAACGAAAAATCCGAAGCCTCTAGACGGGTCTTTCTTGTAAACAGAGTGGGAGATACAGCGCTTCTGGGCGGGATTCTTGCTGTTTCGTATTTTATGTACAACTACGCGGGGAATTTTTCGTTCACCACACTTGATTTTGAAGACATGAACGCGATTTCGACCCTGCTTTATGCCTACACATCAACTTTACAATTTTACTTAATCTCGCTGTTGTTTATTGCGGGTGCTGCTGTAAAATCTGCGCAATTCCCATTCCACATCTGGCTGCAAGACGCAATGGAAGCAAAACTTCCGGTGAGCGCGCTTCTGCATTCGGCAACAATGGTGGTTGCAGGGGTTTATCTGGTAATCAGGCTGCTTCCGATGTTTATGCTCGAGAAGAACCTGCTCATAATCACAGGCGCAATCGGGCTTGTAACAGCGCTTGTGTGTTCAATCCTTGCCTGTATCGAGACCCACCCTAAAAAAGTGCTCGCATACTCGACTTCTGCAAACCTCGGGCTGATGTTTCTTGCGCTAGGGTTTCTGAACGTAAAAGCAGCGGTGATTTTCCTTGTTGCACATGCGTTCATCAAGGCAATGCTCTTCCTGTGCTTGCCTAAGGATGACGAAAAAATAACCTACGCTAATTTTATAACCTTCCTTGTGGGCGCGCTTAGCCTTTCCGGAATCCTGTTTTCCGGCATGGTGGCAAAGGAGCTGATTTTTGCGGGGCTCGAAGGCCAAACCAGTCTTGCTGTGATTTTCTGCCTTGTGGCGTTCTTTACGGCGTTTTACATAATAAGGCTTGCCCTGCTTCTGGTGAAAGACAGGGAGCTTGTAAAAACCTTCGCTCCGGCGCGGTTTATTCCGGCTGTTTTGTTGCTGGTTATGAACATCGTGTTCTATTTTTATCTAAAGCATGAGGTCTCCTACAAGGTTGCAGAGCCTTTCTGGGCTGCGCTTGCGGCGTGGGGTGCCGTGTATTTTGTATACCGGAAGGGTTTGCTCACAAGGTTTACAAAGACGCCTCGTTTTGTTGAGGATTTCTATTACAAAACACTTCCTGCGGTTTACGAAAGAGTTGCAAGTGTTTGCAGTTTTGTTGATGTGATTATTTTTGCAAACTACAAGCCGCTCATCTCCTGTGCGAAGTTCAAGGTTAGGGTTGTCGGTTGGGTTGAAGAAAACATCATGAACAGGAGTGTTAGTCTCACAGCTTCCGGCGCAAAGAAGATTTCTGAATGGGATTTCAAGCTCCAGAGCAGGAATGTGCAGTCTTACAACGCGTATGGATTTATTCTGATTACAATTATTATAAGCTTTGTTATAATTACTTATACTTTGGTCTTAAGCCAACTGAGTTAAAGGAGAGATATGGATATTTTGTTATCAATACCGTTTTTAATATTTATGCCGCTTGCAGTCTCGCTGCTTGTGATGTCACCTTTGTTTACCGCAAACGAAATCGTCGTAAGGCGGTTTACTAAAGGCGTGTGTCTGTTCCATTTTCTTTACTCAATCTTGATGCTCGCCTGCTTTGACCCGGCAAATCCTTATGTCAGTGAAATCCATTTTTTCGGGCTTGACTGGATTCAGTCACTTGGCGTGAAATTTGTTTTCAAGATTGATGCGGTATCAATGATTCTGACGGTTTTGACCTCGTTTGTATTCCTGCTTGCCTCTTTTGCAAGCAAACTCAACATAAGAAAGAACCACAAGTTCTACTACTCAATGCTTCTGCTTCTTATGAGCGCGATTCTTGGAATCTTCACGGCTGGTGACATGTTCGTGTTCTTCATGTTCTGGGAGCTGGAGTTGATTCCTGCTTACTTCCTGATTGGTGCAAAGTGGAAAGAAACAGAGGATTCTTTGTATGAAAACGCGCAGAATGCAAAGGCTTCGGCTGTAAAATTTGTTTTGTTCACATTCTTTGGAAGCATGTTCATGCTGCTCGGAATCCTGCTGCTCCATTACTACAACTTCACTTCTAACGGAATCCTCTCAGCGAGTTTTTCAGACATAATCGATTCCACAATCCCGTTTGGAATCCAGATACTGATTGCAATCTGCCTCGTTATCGGGTTTGCTGTAAAACTCCCGATAATTCCGCTCCACACATGGCTTCCAGACGCGCACACAAACGCGCCGACTCCTGTGAGCATGATTCTTGCAGGTGTGCTTCTAAAAACAGGAGCCTACGGGATTTACAGGTTCAACTGGCAGACCATGCCGGAATCCTTTATGGCAATCGCGCCGACACTCGGGATTCTTGCGCTCGTTAACATAATCTACACAGCTTTTGTTGCCTATTCTCAAACAGACATTAAAAGGATTGTGGCTTACTCAAGTATCTCCAACATGGGTCTAATCCTGCTCGGTCTGTGCGCTTACAACCAGATAGGGCTTTCGGCCTCTGTGTTCCACATGGTTGCGCATGCGCTTATCACCTGCGGGCTGTTTATGATTGCGGGGATTGTTTATATCAGGTGCAAAACCCGTGATATTAATTCGTTAGGCGGAATTGCAGCTGTAATGCCGCGACTGTTCGGGTTCAGCGTGCTTATTGTGCTGGCGTCAATCGGGATTCCGTTGTTTGCGCCGTTTGTGAGTGAGATTCTCACAATGATTGGGGCTCTGAACTCTGATTTGTCCGATGTTATCAAGTACGTGTCAGTGTTCTCGCTTCCGCTTCTGATTTTGAGTTCGTGCTACATGTTGAAATTCCTGCATCAGGGATTTTTCGGCGGGCTCAATCCGGAGTTTGAAAAAGCAAACGACATTTCGGTACATGAATTTCTCGTGCTGGCGTCAATCCTTGCAGGGTTGGTAATTTTCGGAATATTCCCGGATACGATACTCGGAATGTTCTCTTAACACCCTCTCCTTGGGGAGAGGGAATTAAAGGGTGAGGGGTCAACCCGCCCGGAAAGGTTTTTACAATGTTGAATGACATTTTTAATATCTTACTTCCGCAAATGTGTCTTGCAGGGTTCATAATTCTCCAGCTTGTGCTTTCCATGTTCTTGTCACCGAGGTTTTACAGATACGCAAGGCTCGTTTCCATAATCGGAATTGCTCTAAGCATTGTGCTTCTAAGCACTGTTCAGACAGAGCCCCAGTATTTCGGGTTCAAAAACACAATCATGTCTGACAGCTACACCCTGCTTTTTGATTTTGTAATCCTTGTTTGCGGGTTCCTTGTGGCGCTTTTATCACGTGGAATCGTAAAAACGATTAAGCAGAGCGCATACACTTTCCATGCAATACTCCTGAGTGCGATTTTCGGTGCGATGAACATGGTATCGGCAAACGATTTTCTGACGCTTTTTGTCTCAATAGAAATCCTTAGCTTCTCAACCTACTTCCTGATAGCGGCTTCAAAAGGGTACTATTCAAAAGAAGCAAGCTTCAAGTATCTGATAACATCAGCGGTTGCGACCGGCGTGTTTCTGTTTGGTGTATCTTACCTCTACGGAATCACGGGCTCAATAAACATTTCCGAGATATACGAAATTGTAAGCTCACAGGAGCCTTCAATCATGTATTCAATCTCGTCAATCTTAATTGTACTGGGATTGATTGCAAAGCTTGCGGTATTTCCGTTTGCAAACTGGATAATTGATGTTTACAAGGGCACAGAAACATCGGTTCTGGCGTTTTTGTCAACCATACCAAAGCTTGCGATGTTCGGAATCCTATGTCGCCTGCTTGTTTTTCCGCTCAGCAGCACATTCGAGTTGACTTTTGCGGTTGCGATAATGAGTTTGGTAACAGCGCTCTGGGCAAATACTTACGCAATCAGAGAGGACAACGTAAAGGTAATTCTTGCCTGCTCTGCTTCTGCAAACTCTTCCTACGTGCTTCTTGCTGCATGTCTTGTTTCTGTTTACAACCTCTCCACCGTAATCTTTTACCTGATTTGCTATGTTTTGATGAACATTGCAGCATTCGCGTTTCTGAACATGTACGGAGACAGGAATCCGATGGGAGTCAAGAGTTTCAAGGGAATGTTCCACAAAAACCACGGGCTTGTCGCGGCTTACGCTGTTGTGATAATCGGGCTTGCGGGGATTCCGATTACATCAGGGTTTATTGCAAAGATTTATTTGTTTACGGCGATTGCAAATTCCGGGCTGATTTTTGTGCCGTTCCTGCTTGCGCTTTTAATGCTTACGGTTGTTGCTCTGTATTACTATTTAAAAATTCTGCTCCCGATGTTTGAGGAGTGTGACAAGAACACAGAAGTTGCGGTTTTGAATCCGGTGTTTTCGCAGAAGTTTGTGCTTGTTATAGCTGCAATCGCGACTGTTTTAATCGGGGTTTATCCGGAAAAGTTGATTGAGCTTTGCAGGTTTATTGCGTATAATATATAGCTTGACAAAAGGCGGAAAATCGTAAATAATGTAAATGTAGGGCGGTGCTCCTAAGGATTAAGTGAGTCTTAAGAGCCCTCTGCACCCTACAGTTGAATTAATTTTAATGCTATTACGACAATTGCGAATGCTTGTAGTAGCATTATTATTTTGTCAACCATAGCTTGCCTCCTTTCGTCCAATTTCTCTGAAAATAGCGTGTGACGAAGTTGCATTGTGCAAGCCCTACAAAACCTATTCTATCATATATTTTCCAATTAGTCTATATTTACCCCCTGCCTCTGGAACAAAAACCTATTTGATGATAAAATAATTATGAAAAGAGGATTTATTGATGAAAGCTGCTGAGTATTTTAATAACGGTTATTCCTGCGCCGAAAGCGTTGTTATGGAAGCGATTGAAAAAGGAATCGTTCCAAAAGAATTGCTTTCTGTTGCAACAGCCTTTTCCGGAGGAATGGGCTCTGGCTGCCTTTGCGGCGCGATTGGGGCTTCCCAGATTGTAATCGGACACCTGTTCGGACGCGAAAACCAGGGCGGAAACGAGGTCAAAGCAAGAGCTCTGGCAAAACAATTTATTGAAGAGTTCAAGAAAAACCACCCTGCAACCTGCTGCCGCGTTCTCACAAGAGGTATGGACATGGCGTCTCCGGAAAGGAAAGCGCACTGCACAAACATGGTTGACGAGTGCTCTAAGATTTTGGAAGAAATGATTAAGGTTAAGGTCTGATGAATTTTCTGGCTGTGTTTATAGGCGGCGGATTTGGTGCTCTGGTAAGATATATGATGTGCTTGTTCCTGCCAAAAGATTCAAGCTATTTTCCGTGCGCAACGCTTATGGCTAACTTTTTCGGGTGCTTTATTGCTTCTGCAGTGTTTACGTACTTTGTTGTAAAAAGCGACATGAACTCTGTTTATAAACTTCTTTTGATAACAGGATTCTGCGGCGGGCTAAGCACGTTGAGCGCTATGTCACTTGAGGTGATGGAATTTATACAGACAGGTGATTACCTGAGAGCAGCCTCCTATATCTTAATAAGTTTGTTAATTTGTGTAATTTCAGTTATACTTGGAATAGCGCTGGTAAAAAAATATGTTTAACAGAACTCTATTTAAAAAAAGAATACTCTTTGTCGGAATCCCTGATATGGCATATATCGGGCTCGACGGGCTTTTGATGGCCGGAGTAAATATCGTTGGAGTTATGGGGCCTAAAAAAGACCACAACATGTTTGCGGATTTCAAAAACTTTGTCCTCTCAAGAAGACTAAACTATGTAGACTATGACGAACTTGACGAGCCGCAGTTAATCGAACAAATTCGCGCTCTTGATGTTGATGTGGCTGTTGTTTGCTCCTTCAACTACAAAATACCGCGCGTGCTTCTTGAAAGCACAAAAGACGGGTTTATTAATGTCCACCCGTCAATGCTCCCGAAATACAGAGGCGGTAACCCTTATTCGCGCGTGATTATGAACGGCGAAACAGAAACAGGGGTTACGATTCATTTCATGGACACAGGGTTTGATACGGGCGATATTATTGCTCAGAAACCTTATCATATCCACTCAAAAGCAACAATGGGCACGATTTTCAACGAACTCAACGTAATCGGGATTGAACTCCTGCTTCAGGTCTTGCAGGCTTACGAAAACCAGCCCCTTCCGAGAATTAAACAACCTCAAGGTGATTTTATCTCCGGAAAAGGCTTGCAGGAAAGAGATTTGTTCATCAACTACAGCCAGACAGCAGAAGAAATCGAAAGATTTATCCGCGCGCTGAATCCTTTTATCCTTGCAAGCACAACATTTAGAGGCAATATGATGAAGATTATGAAAGCCGAAGTCGCGTCAGACGCCTTCTGCGTGCCGCACCCGGCCGGGACAGTTGCGAAGATTGAAGACGACAAGTTCTTTATCGCGACTTCAAAAGGACTTATTGCGCCGACTGTGATGCAGTTTGGAAGCTTCTTTATGGGCGATAGCAAAGACTTTATCAGAATAGTTAATCCAAAAATCGGGGAAGAGTTTAAATAATGGACAAGTTGAATTTTTTGACAGCCGGAGTACCGCTAAGCGCTGGCACCAAGGGGTATGGAAGAGGGTTTGAAATCCTTGACGAGATGGGCTTGGACGGGCTTGAACTCGAGTTTGTGCACGGGGTTAGAATAAGTGACAAGAGCCGTGATGCTGTAAGCTCTGCAAAGAAAGTCATCACAGCGCATGCGCCGTTTTACGTGAATTTGAACTCGCGTGAGCCTGAAAAAGTTGAAGCTAGCGTCCAGAGGATTATCGAAACTGCCGAAGTTGCAAACGAGCTTGGCGGGTATAGCATAACCTTCCATGCCGGATTTTACCTCGGGCAGGAAAAAGAACTAGTTTACAAACAGATTGAATCACAGACAAGAATTATTACGGATTCGCTTGAAAAATCTGGAAATAGAATCTGGGTTCGGCCTGAAACAACCGGAAAAGGTACGCAGTGGGGAGATTTGGAAGAGATTATCCGGTTATCTAAGGAGTTTGAAACAGTGCTTCCGTGCGTTGATTTTTCGCACCTGCATGCGCGCTACAACGGAATCTCAAACACTTATGACGAGTTTTGCGCTATCTTTGAAAAAATAGGAAACGAGCTTGGGCAGACTGCGTTAGACAATTTCCATGCGCATATTGCGGGAATCGAGTACGGTGCAAAAGGTGAAAAGAAGCACCTGAACCTCGAGGAGTCTGATTTTAATTACAAGGATTTGTTGAAGGCGTTCAAGGAGTTCGGGATAAAAGGCGCGGTGGTTTGCGAGAGTCCGAACATTGAAGAGGACGCGAAGCTTATGAAGGATTATTACTTGAATTTGTAAATTTATTTTAAGAGCTTGAGACCGGGTTTAAATTATGGTATAATAGAAGGGGATAGGAGTCTCCTTAAATGTACACAAGAACAAAAAAAGATGTCGAAAAAGAAATAAAAATAATTCGTGATTTTGCTGAAGAATTACGTAACGACAAGCAAAAGGCTTTAGAGTTTTTGTGTCGTACGGGAATCTATACTCCTGACGGTAAATTGAGCAAGTGGTATAGATAGTGTACGCAAAACTTCCTGCATTTGTTTTGGGATTCCATGGATGTGATAAAGAGCTTAAAGAACAGCTGTTGTTGGGTAAGAAAAAGTTGAAACCCAGCAGTAATTGTTATGACTGGCTTGGAAGCGGTATTTATTTTTGGGAAAATGACCCGAAAAGGGCGCTTAATTATGCAAGGATAATAAAAAAATATCCGGAGCGCTGCGCTGCCAAAATAGAGACTCCTGCTGTAATAGGTGCTGTTATTGATTTAGGCTACTGTCTCAATCTTTTTGAAGAACAAAA
This sequence comes from uncultured bacterium, assembly GCA_947365485.1. GTDB lineage: Bacteria > Cyanobacteriota > Vampirovibrionia > Gastranaerophilales > Gastranaerophilaceae > CAG-196. The sequence goes on along the minus strand of CANAXK010000003.1, from coordinate 1,727 downwards.
CTTAAAACTCGTGCAAGAAAGCTACTATATGTTAAAGGCGCTTGAAGAATTGGGGTATGAAATGCCTGAAAACAAGGGTGGCAAAGATTTGCTGCTGCGCAACCTTGATTGTGCGGTTATTAATACTCTGCATGATATTAGGGAAGAAAGCGGAGAGAAGAAATTTGATTCTGTTCGGGCTCCGTTTTTGGAGGGCGAGCCTCTTTATCCTAATGCGGGTTTTTTGACCAAAAATCATATTCAAATATGCGTAAGAAGCCCGGAATGTATAAAGGGGTATTTTGATCCAATAGAATAGTTAAGTTTTTTTAAGCATTTATTAACTCCCAGATTAATTTGTTAACCTCAAAATAAATAATTTTTATTGTTTGCCACAACCTTACTCTGACATATATAATTAGGTTATGAAAGGAGAAAACAATGAAAGAAATTATTTTTGATAAGCTGGATGAAATTGACGCAATAACACAGTCTTAAATTCAGAAGAGGTCTACAAAATAAAAAGTATTATAAAAATTATTAAAGATAATCAACACGATACAGTTATTTGTATATAGCAGAATCTTGAACGAATTCCCCTAAAATGCTAAACTAAAATTATGAAAAAGATTTTATTAACTCTTATCTGCTTTCTGCTTTTTAACACAGCCTACGCTTCTAATAACGTGAGCTTTATCTATATTAACGGCTCAAACAATAACGACGAAAAGATGCAGAAGTGGTACGAAGACGGGGTGCAAAAACTTCATCCTGTCCTGAGAAAAAAATTCTCTAAAAACTCGGCAATCAAAAAATACTACTCCTCAAACGGAGGGCTGAATGTTAAAGAGGAGCCGGTTATCTTTTTCTGGGGTGACAAGAGCAAAAACGATTTGGATTTTGTAAAAGCGCAGCTTGATGTTTCAAAAGCCATAAGCTCAACCGGTGCTTACCTTGTGAGAAGCCTCATTGCGCAGTACATGCATGACGCAATCTGGGTGCAGAAAACTCATAACATGCTTCCGATTCTGGATGAGCTTAACGAGTATGTGAAAGCAGAAGCAGCGCAGGATAGAGACGTTATACTTTATGGGTATTCAGCAGGAACCTTTGTTACATACGAATACCTTTTTAACAAACTAAGATACATAAATCTCCAAAATTTGTTTGAAACTCTCAAGATGGACGATGAATTTCTTGAGTTTGTGAAAGAAAACCCTAAAAATAATACCTGTATTTCCGCACTCTCATATGGCTACGCGGGTGTTGGCACGGTCTCAACAGCCGGGCATATTGTGCTCAATCAGGACAAGGAACAACTTAAGCAAAACTACCTGAAACTCGATGAGATGACCGAACTTGCATGCGCGCCGGATAGGAAACTAAGAGGAATTGTGAATTTTGCAAGCCCGCTTGTGCTTTTCTATTCCGACTTTGCTGATCCGGATTACGAACTCAATTATTACAACAAGCTGATGACAAAATACATTCTGGAAAACGGGGTTTTTTGGATTACGGCAAACTTTAGAGAAGACCCGCTCGGATTCCCGACAAGCAGAAACCTCACTATTGCAGAGATTGAAGACCGCATGGATATGAAAATCGAGAACCCGACAGGCGTAATCTTTGACGACTCAAGTATTTGGAGCAAGCGGATGTTTGCGTTTGCGCATACTTCCTACTGGAGCGCAAGGGGTGCGTTTTCAAAAGCAGTGGTAAAGAGTTTTATTAACGGACACAGATTCCAG
>CANAXK010000002.1 GCA_947365485.1 uncultured bacterium | reverse complement strand
CCTGCTTCATGAAAGCAACATTGTGACAAACGGGATTCTTAAAACAACGGTTAACACGATTACAAACACCGTTGGGCTTGCAGACACCGCGAAATTTGACTACATAGACGGCAAATTGAGTTTTGCTAACGGCTGGGCTGACATAAGGCCGATTAAGAGTTCGGGTGCACTTCTTGCTTACTATGTGAGCGGGAAATACAATCTGATTAACGGAACAACAAACGTGAATGTTTTGGGAAGACTGGATTCCACAATCGTTGCCAAGCTTGGGCCGATTGGCGAGCTTTCGGCAGAAAAATTGTTCTCGTTTATTCCGAAGTTCGGCTCGCTCACAGCAAACATTGTAGACGCGCTCACAACAGACCCTAAGGGTGAAAACATTACAGCAATCCCTGCGCTCACAAGCGGAAGTACGAGTTACAAGGATTTCAAGGTTGTGTTCAACGGAGGGCTTGAAAGCACGAGTTCAATAAAATCGTTCAAGTGGCTTACAAAGGTTGACACGAGTGCGATCGAGACAAAGAGCGTGAGTGAGACAATCAAGGACATCAAAAAGTCTGTAAATGAAGACCTCACAAACACTGTCAAAAGTGTGACCGACGCGGTTGCAGGTTCAAAGGAGGACTTCAAGGAGGCAAGAGACCAGCTTAAGAACAGTGCGGAAGAGATTTTCAATCTGTTCAGGAACAAATAGGGGAAAGAAAATACACCGGACTATAGTCCGGTGTATTTTCTTTCATATTTCTGCTATCATTTTATTATGACAAAGTTTTTGTTGATTAGCGAAGATTGTGAAAAAGAGAGTCTATTAAAAGAAGTATTCCCATCAGACGAAGTTATTACTTCTGTTGAAGAGACGCTTATTATCGACAGCCTAAAAGTCGAAGAGCCGGACATTGTTATTGTTGACGGGGATATTGAGGCGCTTGATTTAAAACCGCTTTGCAGAAAAATCAAGCAGTATCCGGTTATCATCCTGCTTATCCTAGGCGAAAAAGAGCACAACAAAGACGTCACCCACAACGCTAATCTGTTCATCAAAACCCCGATTGATAAAAAGCTTTTATCAGCAACGGTTGACTCCAGCCTCAAGACAAGGCTTTCACTTTTGAAGATGACAAAAGCCAATCAGGAGCTTGCAAGGAGTCTTTACCAGCTAAACGTACTTTATAACACGAGTTCGCAGCTTGCGGGCTCGCTTGACAAGGACAAGCTCATCAAGATTATGATTGAGGGGATTGAAAAGTCTCTGAACTTTGAGCTCTCCTGCACGCTAATGTTTCGTTCCGAGCGCGAGCCGGTTCTGATAATAAATTCGCTTTACAAAGTATCGGACAGGCTTCTTGAAGCACTCAAGCTCCGTGCGATTTTGAGTTACAAGTCACTGCTTTCAGACCCTCCGTTTGACATCAAAATCGGAAACCTCAAGATTGAGAAGAACATCAAGCACAATATTCAGGAGTACGATTTTTCAATACTAAGATTCGACAACCTGTTTGCGCCGATTACTCTTAATGACGAGTTTTTCGGGTTTACAGAAATCTACCGCGAGAAATCTTTCACCACAGAAGACGCAACCTGTTTCCAGACTCTTGTCCAGCAGGTCACAATCCCGCTCCAGAGTGCGTCGTTTACGCAGGAGTTGAAAGCAACGAACAGAAAGCTTGAGAAGCTTGAGAGGTTGAAATCAGAGTTCATCTCGATTGTTTCGCACGAGTTAAGGACACCGCTAACTGCGATAAAAAACGCAATGGACATAATTTTGAGCGGAAAAGCCGGTGAGATGACCGAGAACATTGAAAAGTTTGTTTCAATGGGGAAACGAAACGCGATAAGGCTTTCCGGAATCATCAACGACCTGCTTGATATTTCAAAAATCGAAGCCGGAAAAATGGATTTCAAGTTCGAGCTTATCCACATTGAGCCCGTGATTGAGTATGTAAAAACAAACCTTGCGGAGGTTGCGAACGAGAAGAAATTACACATCAAATACGTCCCGTCAGGCGAGGATGTTGAGGTTTATGCTGACTCGAACAGGCTTGAGCAGGTTTTGACAAACCTTGTATCAAACGCAATCAAATTTACGCCGGACGCCGGAGAAATCGAGATTACGTCAAAAGTTGTCAACGCGCGTGAGCTGCAATACGACCACTGTTTTGAGGAGGACATCAAGAGGCTTCAGGGGAATTATCTCCAGGTCTGTGTCGAAGACCACGGTATCGGGATTGAGCGCAAGGATTTGAACCATGTTTTTGACAAGTTTGCGCAAATAGAGAACTCGCTCTCGAGAAAGGTTGGCGGTTCGGGTTTAGGGCTTCCGATTGCAAGGCAGCTTATGGAGTCGCATAATGGCGCAATCTGGTGTGACAGTGAGATTAACAAGGGGTCGAAGTTTTATTTTGTGATACCGATTGCAAACGACAGGAGCAATTTCACAATGATTAGGAAGCAGCTTGTGCAGAGAGCGCGTTCAAACGGGTCTACAGTTGCGGTGATTAAGATAAAATCAACCGAGGACACAATTGAGAAGCTGCTTAGAGAGAACAATTTGTTGAACAAGACATACATGGCAAATTCTCTGATAGAAAAAGAGGGTGCAATGACAACGCTTTCTTTGATTTTGATGGACGGGGATAAGCCATCTGCCGAGTTTTTGAAAAAGAAAATCGACTCTGTTATTGAGCAGAACAAGAACTTATACGGAGAATGTGATATAATGTATTCATACGAGATTGAAGGAGACACACATGAAAAAGATTCTTATAGTCGATGACGAGCAGGACATTGTTGAGAGCCTGAAATTCGTCCTTGAGGTATCGGGCTATGTGTGTTACACAGCATTCAACGGCGAGGACGGGCTTAAGCTTGCAAAAGAAATCATGCCGGACTTAATCATACTTGACGTTATGATGCCTAAGATTAACGGCTACAAAATCAGCCGGCTACTCAAGTACGACAACAAGTACAAAGACATTCCGATAATCATGGTTACAGCACGTTCGCAGCTTGAAGACAAGATGATAGGCGAAGAAACAGGGGTTAACGAATACATCACAAAGCCGTTTGAGCTCGACCAGATTGTGAAGAAGGTGGAAGAGTATCTGGCCTAACCGGCTACGTCCCCAAGGTCTGGCAGCTTGTTCAAAAGAAGTGCCGGTAGTTATAAAAACAGACTGGTCGTTACACGCGGAATGCACTCCGCCCAAAGGTTGAAAAAAATGGAAACAACAATATCAAACAAAACTTTAGAAAAACTCAAATACGAACTCGTGCGTGACGGGGTTGTTTCGTATGAAACGCTTGAAAAAGCAGAGGAGCTTGCAAATGTCCAGCGGATAAACATCGGGCAGGCACTGATTAACTCCGGAATCCTCGCAGAAGAGACGCTTCTTAAGTTTCTGGAATCAAAACTCCACATTCCGTACGTTAACCTTGAAGACTACTCGCCTGACGCGAAATGCTTCAAATACGTTTCCTTTTCAGACGCAAGAAGATATAGAATTATTCCACTGTTCAAAATTGAAGACATCCTGACAGTTGCAATGGCAGACCCTCTTGATTTGTTCGCAATCGACAAAATCATCGAGGCAGCAGAGTGCTCAATTGAGCCTGTCATTGCCTCAGAAGCAAGCATTGTAAAGAAAATTGACGAATACTACAAAGTTGCAGACACGGTAGATAACATCACCCTCTCAAGCGAGGCAGAAGACTTTGACTGGACAGACGAGCTTCACAAAGAGGATTCAGGCGAAGAGCACATCCAGAAAGTTATCCGCGCGATTCTAAAACAGGCGATTATCGAAGATGTACACGAGGTCAACTTTGAACAGGTTGAAGAGGGCTTGAAAGTTGTGTTCAAACAAAACGGCGAAGCGCTCGACAAGGGCACGGTTCCGGCGATTTTGAACTCGGCTTTTGTATCAAAATTGAAAACGCTTTCCAACCTTGACGCAACAGTGTGCGAGATTCCGCAGCTCGGAAAGCTTTGTTTCAAGGTGGAAAACACAATGCTCATCGCCTCTGTTTCGTCCTTCCCGACAATTATGGGTGAACGGATTTCGCTAAAGATTTACAAGCCGCCTCAAGCGCTTGACAAGATTATTGTTGACGAGAAGCAGCGCGCAATACTTTCTAATGCGCTTGAAACACCTGGCATAATCCTTGTTTGCGGTTCGCCTTTGAGCGGGAAAACCCACATTATTTACTCGCTTCTGATGGAGACTTCAAACAGCGGAAAGAACATCATGACAATCGAATCGATTGCCAAGTACGAGCTCAAGCACGTAAACCAGTGCGAGCTTAACGAGAACATCGGGTTCAACATGGACAAGGCTTTGAGGTATGTGGAATTTCAGTCGCCGGATTTAATTTACCTTGAGGGTGTGAAGACAAGAGACGCATTCGAGTTCTTATCAGAGCTGTTCTACAACGACAAGACTGTTATCACCGAGTTTATGGCAAACAACATGACCGATTTGAGGCAGAAGCTTGCGTTTGATGATTTCCAGTCATTCAAATCACTAGTTACCTGTTTGATATTTATACACTCAAAAGACAGCGTGGAAGTGTTTGACAAGACAACTTTGCAGAAGTATTTGGCGTAGTATGAGCGGGCCTGTTTGGAAAAAATATTTTGAAGACACATACTTAAATGTTCTGGAAGAGACCAGAGGTCTTATATCCGGCTCTTTGGACTCTGCAACGGTTTGCGAAGGTTATGTCAAATTGTTTCGGACAAGCTGCACGCTCTTGAAGTTCTACATGGCTTACAACGGTTTGTTCCAGTTTGAGAATCGGGAAATCATCAGGGAGGCTTTTTATATAGAGCTTATAAAAGACGGGGATATCTGGATTAATGCGCTTTCACTGGTGGAAGTCGGAGAGATTCAGGGGTTTGACAGGGTCGAAAAGATGATTCTTTCCTATTGCAGCGACGAATTTTTTCACATCTACGATGATTTAAAGGCAAATTTTGAGGGGCTCTATGTTTGATTATCCAAGGAGTTACTACAGAATAGACGCATTCCTCCGGAATTACGAGTGCTACAAACAGTTGATTTCCGACTATGAAAGAAACAACCTAAAGACTCCCCAAAAGCGGCAGGAGCTTCTGGATATAATCAAAGTTCTGTATGTTTTCTACTGGAAGACTCTGAGAGATTTTTTCAAGGAAAAAGGGACAACCCTTTTTCTCCCGCGCGAGATTCTGAAACAAGCGCAGAAAGAAAGAATGATTAATGATGCGGATGTCTGGATAAACTACATCGACATGCTGAACAGGCTTTGCCTCGAGTCCGACTCCGAAACACAGATTGAGATTGCGAACAAGATTTTTCATACGAGCAAGCATGCGCTTCCACTCACCCAAAAGTCTTTGGAAAAGCATTATCTTGAGATGCAATCAGGGATGAGGATTAGAGGCTGGACAAGGAGTTTTCCTTATAACAAGCCGGACTACACACCGGAAGATATCGGGATTTCAGAGACATCCTACAGGTTATTGATGAAGTTTTTCAAAAACTGCAGCGAGATAAAATACGTATGGATTCACGGCTCACGCGCCAAGGGTAAGACAAGATCAAACACAGACCTTGACTTTATTATTGACAGTCCGCTGCAAACATTTGAAAACATCCAGAATACGATAACAAAAGTCCGTGTTCCATATTGGATAGACTGCGAAAACCTTAACAACAAGGAGAACAACGCATTTATCACCAAGGTGAGCACTCATGCGCGGATGGTTTACAGGGCGGAAGATTTTAGAACCCCGTCATAAACTTGCCCATCCAGTCAGGAGAAGAGAAGAGTTTTTGCATCTGCGATTCAAGGCCGGAGAAAAACTCTGCTGTCCATTCGATACCGTCTTTGTAGCCTTTTGTTACCAAAGATGCTGCGGCTCCCCATAAGCCGAGGCATCCAGCCGTTGTGTTGACAGATGCAAAACCGTTGTTAAAATTAATTCCGTTTTTGTACATATCTATACCAACATCAGCAAACGACACAAAGCTTGCAACATATCCGATGCTTTTCAGGTTTTCTATCATGCCGAGACCTGTTCCAAAGTCAGTAAAAATACCTATATTATCGCTTTGAGAAGAAACCTCTTCGATCCACTCGTCCATCATGCTGTCTTGTTCCAGCATTTGCCAGTTATCTTCCTGTCCGAGTCCAGTATCCCAATCAGGGTCGTCCATTGGATCCCAGTCTTCAATGTATCCGCCGTCCGGTGTGATTACAACTTCCCAATCAGTCCAGTAGCTGCCATCATTTTCATTCCAGTCTACATCATAACCACCGTTAAAATCCATGCTTCTTGTTAGTGCTTGTGGAGCGCTAATTTCGGGAGTCTGTGCAACGAAGGCCTTTGCAGGTGCAAGTGAAGCACTTTTTGAAGAAGAAACAGAGCCGGCATTATCGGATTTCACAGCGCGGGATGAAGACGAGCCGGAGGATACAGAACCCGAATTATCTGCTTTTACCCCGAGCTGTTGTGATATATTGTTTTCCGTATTTTAGCATTTCTTTTGTAAATGCTTTGATTTCCGCAGTTGAATTTGAAGCCTTGAAAAACGCGTATGCCAGAGTTGAAAGTGTACATTTTGTGCCTTTAAAGTCTATCTCTTTATCGCCGTATTTTTCTACTATGTTTTTAAAGGCAATAGAAATGTTTCGTAGTGTAACCCTTGTCATTTGCTCGTCTTTGGAAAGTTTGCTTTTAGGGTCATACTTGTATTTAAGCGGCTTAATTTGAGGCTTCTTGATTGCGAGGTTGCTAACTTCTTTTGGGTTGCACATTAGATTATTCCACTTATCAGCAAACATTTTATAAGCAGAATTGTAATCAACAGTGATTTCTTTTGCGGCTGCACCTCCGGTGTAATAACCCAGTCCCCAGTCGCTCAAGTCAAACATTTTTGAGGTTATCATGCCGGTAGTTTTTGTTGTGAAAAGTTCAGAAAGAGATGGGGTATACAAAGCAAGAAATGCCCCCAGTTTGTTCTGAAGTAGGTCAGAATCAAACGGAATATTGTTCTTCTCACAGTTTGCTCGGGCTTGTGCTATAACTGAATTGAAAAAATTTTTTATTATTGTTTTGTATAAGTTCTCAACTCCACCTGTATAGCAGGCAAAGTTCATTTCAGGAATAGTAATATAAGCTACATTGTATTTATCAACCTCATTCGCTCTTGCATCATTTCGGATTATAACATCAGCGCTAACGCTAAAGCTTTCACAAACAGCTTCTCTGTATTCAGTATCAGTCATTAGTGAGATGTTTGAATATGGCCCAAGACCGGAAATGTGCTGCACAACTGTATCATGAATACGCCCATTAAAAGTTTTTGCAATTTTTTTGTACAGAGCTTCTCTATCAACAACATAGTTTGCTCCATTGTCAGTTATTATTCCGGCAGCATAGGCCTTTCTAACTGATGGGTATTCACCATAATGCTGATAGTTATCTATCTGCTCGTTTATAAACTCCATATCAAACGGAACCCCGTTCTGCTTGCACTGTTCAGAGATTTGTTTAGCAATATCTTTGAGTGCCATTGTAATTTCCTTTTGAAAACTTTGCTTAAGTTCATAATGCTCTAAACCATATCCCGTTTTTGGAGCCAAAGGAGCAGTGCCCATACAATTTGAGCTAATATTGTCAGACTTAACTGTATAAGAATCCAAAACTTTTGTCTTTAATGCAGATGAACCACCACCAGACACAGACGAGGTATTGTCAGAACTTACTGTTCCTGTTTGTCCACCGCCTGACACAGAGCCAGCGCTGTCAGCTTTCACCCCGCCTGAAACAGAAGATTTGCTGCTGCTCTGCAAGATTTCATCAACATCGTCCCATGTTTCGGCTGGTTTGGATGTGATATTTATTCCTCTGTAGGTCATCAAAAAGTTATTATCAACTATGATATTCGAAACCTGTGGAGAAGGAGAAGACGTAGACGCGCCACCGGATGAGCCGCTGCTGTCGGATTTGACAGAAGGGGCGGTTGCTTCTTCTTTCTTCTGGAGAACTATTTGACGCTCCAGATTCATATTGTAGGGACGATTGCTAATTAATGACATGAATACTCACAACTACTTAAAAAATCTGTTAAAAATACGCTGCATAAGGCTTTCTTCGGGTTTGATTTCTTTTCCAAGAGCCAAATCCCGCAGCTTAGCAAGGTTTTCATCGCTAAGCCCGAACTTCTTCATCTTAGACGGGTCGTTTTTATCTGGGTAGACGCTTTCTGCTTTGACTTCAAAGTATACTACGCGTCTTTCTCCGTTCGGTTTTATAATACTACAGGTCAGAGGTTCGCCGTTATCGCCAAATATAAAGCTAAGCTGGGAGTTATCATGCTTCATAACCATGTTTCTCTTGTGCAGCTTGCCGTTCTCGTCGTACTCGTCGTTGTATATAATGAATTGACCTGTTTCTTTGTTGTCACCTTTTTTCTTCAAAAAGCCGGTTATTTCTTCATTCTCCAAAACACCGTTCCCGTCCGCATCACAGTCCTGCGCAAGGTTGAAGATTGATGAGTCTTTTTTTATTGAAGAAATTTCTATTCCGCCCGTCGTGTTTACAGTGTATTCTCCGGCAGGCTTCTGGTTAGGAATTTGCACCTTCAGCCTCCTTTTGTTTTTCGTACTCTTCTACTTCCTTTGATATAATCGTATCAGGAGTGTAGTAACGTTCTGTGCTCTTTTTATCCATAGGAGAATTGAGCTCTGTGTAAGAAAACTCTCTTAGCCTTGAATAAAAATCATCCTTTGCAAACTTCTCTATTTTTGCACTTCCGTCGTCGTTTAGATAAGTGTTCTCAAGATAGACGAACTCGTTATCATAGCCCTTGAATGCAAACCCATGTCCCTCGCCTTCACGTCTTTCGTCCGCGCCGTCAAGAGATACAACAATAATGTTGTTTGGATTATCCATATATGGTTTTAAGGTTTCTTCGCTCATTGACTTAAGTATTGCAGTATGATCTTGAATTACAATGTTGTTATCCTTTGCGCTCCTGCTTATTGTAGAAACGCTCTTTCCTGTCAAAGTCTCAATCGCGACTTTCGGGCGTCCGCCATACAAATAATCGCCTCCATAAACCATACGTTTTTTGTTAAGACTGTTTTCGTTGTTATTCGTCTGCTTGTTTTCAATACCTTCCTTGACGTACTTCTCAAATGCTATCTCAATTGCAACAGCGTCCTTATCGCCAAGTGCAGAATTTTCGTCTTTGATTGCTTGATTAATCTCTTCAGCAGTTACTGTGTAAGTCTTGCCCACACCTTTGAGATTAACTGTAACATTGCCTTCAGAATCAGCGCTTATGCTTTCCTTCAAAGCAGCCCTGCCGGCTTCCGAGTTGTTCAAAGCCTTTAGAGAACTAATGAGCCAGCAGTCACCCTTGCCTTCCTGCGAGAAGCTCTCAAGAACACCGTTTGCCTTTGTAGCGGTAAACTCTTCCATCTTAAGCTGTTGGGCTTTTGCAGCCTCTGCTTTCTTTGACTCGCTTTCAGGAGTCGCAACTTGTGCTTTGACGTACTCGCGTTTATTAGAATCCCATCTGAAATACTCGCCTTCGTTATTGCGATAAATCCCTGTAAGATTTGTGGGTTCGAGGTCATGGAGTTTTGCTCTTATGTTTGCAATAACTTCTATATTCATAGCGTTTGTCGGTTTATAAGTCCCGTATTTGGTCTTTACAACCTCCTGACCGTTCTCGTCAATAAAATAACTTTCATCCCCGAGCACAATTGTCCCGTCTTCCAGAACCTGCGCACCAGAAGCAAGAAGCTTAGGCTGCGCTTTTTCCTGCGGTTTGACCTCCAAAGCAGACTTGTCGCTTTCCGGAAGAGGAATTACATCCACTTCTGCAGATGTCGGAATTGGCGCCTGCGGTGTCAAAGTTCGGTTCAGAAAAGCAGTACTCGGAGCATCACGTTTTGCAAGAGGGTTAGAATAATCTTCGCCCTCGACGTTCTCATCTTCAGGCTGCAGAATAACGATTTCTTCTTCCACTCTGGCAGGCTCATCAAACATTACAATATCGTCAAGGGGCATGGAAGCCGGAGTCGGAACATCGGCGCCAGCCCCGAAAGGAATCGATGAAGGGTTAGAAGGAGTTTTTGGCTGCATTGGTGCAGAAGGAAGCTGTGAAGCTTCTTCTGTATTTTTCGGTACAGGTATTGTATTTAGTTTCTCTGGTGTTTGGATATTTCCTGCGCCAAAGGGAGAAGCAGGGCCGGAAAGGTTACCTTTCAGGGCTTCCTGATTAGAGGCCTGCAAAGTATCTGGTTTTAGCCCGACAACAGCTTTCATTCTGTTCCAGATACCTTCTGAAAACTTGAGCACCTGACCTGCAAAAACCTTATAGTTCTTTTGCCAGTTAGCCGGTTTTCTAGTATTGCCGCCCTGATACAGACGCTCGTCACCGCCTGCCTTGTTCTGCTCGTTTTGTTCGTCTACAAGGTTCAACAGCTGGTTCCAGATACTGGCGTTAAAGTCTTCCTTATTAGCGCCCTGGCTAATAAGTTCTTTCTGGATTGCAAGAGAGATGTTTTCTCCTTGTTTTATGTGGATTTCCACAAGCATACTCCTTAAACATTGTACGTTTATACATGTTTACGGCACAAGGATACAAAAACTTTAGGGCTTGGAATTATTTCGTTACAAAAATTTACACTTTAGAAGTTTAGCAGAATATAAATCGTGCTTATAACAAGAGAGACGAACGAAATCCAAAAACCGTATTTAAAGAATCGTTTAAAAGATATCGGGTAACCTTCTTTTGCAGCGTTTTCCGAAACAACAACATTTGCAGCAGCCCCGATAACAGTCATATTCCCGCCCATGCAGGTACCTAGAGAGAGACACCACCAGAGGGGTTCTGTGTAATCAGTGCCCATTGTGCTCTGAATCTGATGCAGCATAGGAGCCATTGTTGCTGTGTAAGGAATATTATAAACAATACCGGATATAAGACCGGAACCCCACAAAATAAGCATTGAGGCTGCTTCTTGAGAGCCATGGGTTACGCTAAGAATCCAGTCTGCCATGAGCCTCATCCCGCCAGACGCTTCAACACCGCCAATTATAATAAACAAGCCTACAAACAAAAACACAGTGTTCCACTCAATGTTTTTAAGAATACTTCTTGGTTTTTCAAACAGAAGCAGAATGCTTGCGCCGATAATTGCAGCAATTGAAGGTTCCAGACCTGGGCTAATAAAACCAATTAGGACAAGCCCCATTACAATCATTGAGCGAACAAAAAGTTTTTTATCGGTAATTGTATGGCTGTTATTAATATTTGCAGCTTCCCTCATCTGTTCAAGCGAAGTCTGCAATTTCTTAGAAAAGATTATTGTTAGAATTCCGATTGTTGTAAACAGTATAAGCACAATGACTCCTGCAAGGTTGTGGATAAAATCCATAAATGACAAGTCAGCAACGCTACCTATAATCATATTTGACAGGCAGCCAATCAAAGTTGCATCCGCGCCTATGTTAGTCGCGAAGACTTCCGTTATTAAGAAAGGAAACGGATCAATCTTCAACTTTTTTGCAATAGCAAAGGTTACAGGCAGCACAAGAATTACGGTTGCAACATTATCAAGAAAGCTGCTCAAAAAAGCTGAAAATACGCCGAGAGCAATGAGAACAAAAGGCGGGTATCCCTTTGTGAGTTTAAGAATCTCGTTTGCAAGATAATTAAATACACCACTCTTTGTTGTAATGTTTACAATAACCATCATTGAGACAATCAGGAATATAACATTAAAATCAATAAAGTTGACAAAGTAATCTGGATTCAACCCCCCGTCAACAGTCTTATGCTGGCTCAAGGGCCCGATAAGGATTGTAAGTCCTGCGCCAAGCATTGCTATGGTTACTCTTGGAATCTTTTCAAACACAATGAACATGTATGAGACAAACAATATCATTAATGAAATTATCACGCTATGCGCGGAAAAAAAGTTCAAAACAGCTTCCAAAAGGTCTTCTCCTTATAAAGTTTGTGAAAACTATTTTAACACAAATCAGAAAATAAATAAAATTTTTGCAGGTACTAAATTTTTCTATAAACCTCTGAAAGATACTTGCTGCCCTTGATTTCACTGACACGTTTCCCGCCCCTTGTCTCATTTACGTACTTGTTTTTTTTAAGGCAATTTCTTTTTGGCGCCCATCAAAAATCAATCATACTCAACATCAATGTGGCCTAAATCAAGAGCCCTCCTGCCGGAATTAGCCAAGTAATAAGCAATATCCACGCCATATTCCCATGCGGTATTATAAAGCTTTTCAAAAAAATCAGAATCAATCCAGTCATCAGAGTCCACAAAGCACCCGAATAGAACATACTCTTCCCGGCTGTCATCTAAAACTGACGCAAGAGCAAGTTGCAGAGCTAGTGTGCATGGAGACTCAGAGCAAAAGCAACATTGAGAACGGCAAGTATTTTCCGATCATAGAGAATCTTGACCAGATTATGAATATGCTGGGAGTTCGGCCAAGTGAGATATTTTTCTTTGAGAGTCTAGCTCCCAAAGATGAGCTTATTCAGGAAATGTACGATGCAATGAAAAATGACGAAAAGCTTGCAAGGCTGATGTACAAATTTTACCTTTCAGTAAAATACCAACCTATTCCCTTGTCATGGAGAGCAAAATTTCCTGCGGGATGTAAGTATTCTTCACTCCGGAATCAGTGTTCGCCATGAAGAACTCCACTGTCTCGCCGCGCCTTACATCCAGCTTATCGAACGGGATGCAGACATCAATCACATCCTCAAACACAATTTTTATCCCCTCAGGATTATCAAGCGTCCACATGTTTGGGTGCAGAACGGTCGTAAATCTCGGAGGGTAAAGCGTATCCTTCAAGAGCGTGAGCGTGAGTTCATGTTCAAACTTCTCGGTCAAAATCGGGTACGGGTTGTCTGTTTTGCTGATGAGTCTTATGTATGCTCTGTCGTTGATTCTGCTTGCGTTTCTTATATAAATATAGAACTGGTTAATCCTGTCAACAAAGCTTATCTCGCCGGAGCCTTTATTGATGTGGAGTCTGAAATAGATATTTTCACTGTCGCAGCCGAAATTAATCTTGTCAACGTTTTTGTTTTCCCTGAAAACCGGCCCGTCAAGCATGCTTATGAACCCTGAATCCCGCCATTCATCAAAGCTTGAAACAAGTCCGTCAACGCGGGGAGAAATCGCGCTTTTCTGGTGTTTGAACGGAATATCAATCGAAGTGATGATGGTTTTGTCCAGATATTCGGGAGGCTCAAGTCCAAGAATCAGGTAAACATTTTTAAGTCGTTCTCTGAACATGTAATCAAAGATAAAGTCCTGCCCGGAGTTATTCGGCTCACCGTACCACCAGAACCAGTCGCTACCCTGCGCAATCAGGAGTTCGCGTCTTGCCTGCAAAAAGTTTTCATGGGTTTTATTGGAGTTCAGAACATCTTTTGCTGATTTAAGATAAGACCACGCCTTGTTTTTTTCCAAGTCACCTATCCAGTACTGGAAAGTTTTATCAATCCATGAGCCGGAGTATATCTTTTTGAGCGACTTTTTGTGCCGGTCGCCTTCGATGTAGTCCGAGATTAAGACTGTTTCAAGAGTCTCATCGTCTTCAATCATGGAATAAATATTTTCCAGAAAATCAATCCCGTCTCTCTGGTAGTTCTCCCAGCAGTTTTCGCAGTCAGAAGCAATCGTGAGCAGGTGGGTTTCATCAGGTGAGACAAGAAGCTTGCCCTGAATAATCTTAATCTTGTCGTACAAATCACCGGCTGCCATTTTCGGGTTCAAACCCGCGTACTCAAAGTTGATGAGGTTAGGAATCGAGCGGTCTCTGAATATAACATCGATTTCCGAGTCTTTGTTCTGGTAGTTATAAACCTTAAGCAGATGGTAAGGGTCGTTTAGATTCCCCTTAAAATCTCTGATAAAATCAAACCCGATAGAGCTTGAAAGTATACCCTCGTCCGAAATCGTCCACTTGACGCCTTCTTTTGCGAGCATATTGAGTGTTTTAGGCCCGAGGCAGAGTTCCGGAGGCCACATGCCTTTTGGTCTCACACCGAAGATTTTCTCAACTCTGTCCAGCGCACTTGTAATCTGGAATCGCGCATCATCAGCCATATCAAGGACATCCGGCAGTCCGTCTGTTGTGATAACTGATTTTACAGAGGATTTCATGTCAATCAGAATCGGGAGTATTGCGTGATAATACGGGCTTGTCGTGAGTTCGATTCGACCTTGTTGAATATATTTTTTGTAAGCGGGAATGATTTCTCTAATAATCTGGTTCTGGATTTCAAGAATTTCAATCCTGTTTTCGCGCGTGTACCCGCTCTGGATTGCCCACAGTTCTTTGAGTCTCGGGTATCGCTCATAATGCACAGGGTCAATCCACACGAGATTAAACAGCGCCATCAAATCAGAGTACTCTTGCAAAGAAAAGTCCTCAATCACCGCAACATCGCGTGAGAAGCGTTTTTGGTAAAGGTTGCTATAGGTTTCGCTTCTATAGACCATTGTTTCGAATTTGGAGCTAAAGAAATTATTGAGGATAAAGGCTTTTTCCTCGTCCGTAAGCGCTTCCACATCAGAGACAGCGAGTTCTGCATGGATATCGCGGCAAGCGTTTTCAGAGTAGTCAATAATCGCGTCTAAGAGTGCAGGAACGATATTGAAGTTGAGTTTCAGTTTCGGGAATCGTTCCAGAAACAGCGCCATATCCAGATAGTCTTTTACAGCATGAAGTCTGGCCCATGGCATCAGATATGTGCCTTCAAGTTCATAGACCGGTTGATGCATATGCCAGTAGACGGCAAGCGATAATTTCTTCACACGCTGATTCATTAATCATGAGTATACTAAAAATATGCGAAGTTCGCAACAGGGATTAGGTGTTATGGACAAATTGGAAAACTTATTGCAAAATTGTATTGCAGGGTAAAGAATACATTTTGAAAAGGAAACCGCTAACAACATACTTAGAACTCGGGTTGGTTTCCCGACTAGAAAGAGGTCAGTATGAACGATTTCAATTTGACTTTATTTTTAATCTTTTTGATTTTAATCATATTAAAAAGTGGCACAAACCTGAAAAGGTAAGCACCACTTAGAACTCTAAAAGGCATCCGGTAGCTTAGCAAACTACCACCCTGTTATTTTATTATTTACTATTTTTTCCGATTTATCAATGTGGACAGAACAAAATTCTGTTACTTGTCAAACTCAAATATATCATAAAGTGTTACTTTCAATGCTCTTGAAATTCTAAACAACATTTTTATAGAAAGATTACATTTGCCAGCCTCTAGTTTTCCTACATATGTTGGATGTATACGCACCAGAGCTGCTAGCTGTTCTTGAGTAAGTTCTCTTTCCATTCTAAGCGTCCTAAGTCGTTGTCCCAAATTTTGAAGTATTTTTGTATTCATACTTGACAATATAGACTAGTACGCTTATTATTTGTATAGACTGATACGCTTGTTTAAGTTATTAAATTCAGTTATATCAATATTTATATTACAATTTTAAAGAGATTTATTATGACAAGTACTAACACAGAAAAATTAAGCAGAATCAAAGAAATCGCAAGAAAAAGTGCAATATTCACCCATATCCTTAGATGTTGTGAATATGAGAGAACTGACGAGGAAGTTATAAATGCCATACATTACTTTATAGACCCGGTATATGATTACCAGAGAGAAATCTACACACTACTTGATGAAATGGGAATAAAATAACAAATCTTTGTTGCTAAATATTATCAAACCCACTAAAAAAGGGCTTTCGCCCTTTTTTAAACCTATTGCAAGAATGAACTGTAATTCTGCTGCATTGAGGCTATCATCTGTTCCATCTTATGGAACTTGTTCTCAAGCTGCTTCTGATATGTTTCAATACTTGTATTCTTTTTGCTTATCTTTGTTTCCATTTTCTTGATGTCAGCATCCAGAGAAGTCGTCTTAACATCAAAATACCCGACTGATGCCTTCATGCTCTGTTCAACAGCGCCTTCCATCATATTCAAAACCCCGTTCTCGCCGGCAAGAATCGCCTTCACTGAATCAGGATTTTCTTCAAGCGCCTTGAGGAATTTTTCTTCATCAAGCTTGAGCGCGTTTGTGTCTGCAGAAAGGTTATTCGAATCAGCCGAAGCTGTTGAAATACCAATCTCAGACAACAACTTGTAAACCCCGCCGTTGGTTCCGTTTGAACCGTTTGCATAACGTCTGATTGTGTTTCTCAAACTTGTCAAAGAGCTTTCACCGTGGAGGTCAGCACCGTTGGCTGTTACCTCGTCAACCTTCGCAATCGCATCGTTATACGCTGTAATGAATGCATTAACAGCATCCTTCAGACCAGACGTATCCTGCGTAATCTTTAGCGTTGTGTTTCCGTCTTCTTCTGTGTTTGCCCTGTTAAGAGTCAATGTAACACCGTCAATTCTTGAAATGTCAGAAGTTACAGTGTTTGAAGTAGATGTCATTGTTGTACCGTTTACGCTGAATATTGCGTTCTGACCCAACTCTTGAGCGTCAGTAAACATTTTTGAAGATACAACATTACCGTCAGCGTCCCACTCGGATTCTGTAAGCCCCATTACATCCGTAAAGTTGCTTGTTCCAGCCTCAATGTTAATATAAGAAGCACCCTCTTTTGTAGAAGTAATCGACAATTTGCCGGTTGCGTCATCCCAGTAAGCATAAGCCTGCGCTTCGTCATTGCTGTTAATCTGCGAAATCAATGATGACAGAGTTGTCTTATCATCAATTGTAAATGTTGCAGCACCGATTGTGAATGTCCCGGCCTTAATCTGCTCGCTAAATCCGGAGTTCTCATCAGTTAGCTTGGAAGCGATTGTTGCCTTGTACAAAGAGTTTGTAGAAGCGTACGTTCCGTCTTCCTGCCTTGCAAGCCCGATTAGAGACGAAAGGTTTGTCTTATCCGTAGTTGCACCAACATTAATCGTATCACCTTCGTTCTGCGCAGAGAACTTAAGCACACCCTTGTCATCAATCTCGGTCTTCACACCAAAAGCAGCCATTTGTGACTTCAAATCGCCCAATGTATGCTCTTTTTCTATATTTACAGTGTTTTTCTTCCCGTTAACATAAACAGTGAAAGAACCTTCGCTAACACCGAGGTTAGAAAGCTTTGTACTGTCATCAGCTACAGCACTTGCTGACTCTTTTGATTGAGCCTTTGTATAAGTCGCAATCTGTTGAACCTTAATATCATAATTCTGTCTCAAAGCAGCGTTACCGGCTGTTGCAGTAAACACATCTGTGTTCGAAGATGTAGCAGTGTTTTTGCCGAACAAATCGAATGTCCCGCCAAACTTCGCGTCAGTAATCTTTTCAAGAGCGCTTCTTAATGCTGTAAAAGCAGATCTTGTATCTGATAATGTTGATTTTACTGTTTGCTTTGCTTTAAGCGTGGTCTCAAGCTTTGTCAAACCTGCTTTTTTAACTGATACCAGCGCTTCCACCCATCCGGATGTGTCTAAACCTGAAGCCAAACCGCTAAATGATATTGACATAATAAAAAATCCTTTTCGTATATATACTATATATCCAATTATAAATCATGTTTTACTGGATTTCAACCCTTTATACGTATGAGATTGTTACAAATGTTAAGAAATTTTTACTTGTGTTATAATAAAATCTGAATTTAAACAGGAGAGGATTATGTACAAAAAACAACCAGGTTGCGAATTAGAAAAGGAGTTGTTCAAAAATGTTTTTGAAAAGACTCCGGATTATATAAAAAACTTAGACTTAATGAATTTTGATAACGAAGGCGAATTTATGTTCACGCTCAAAAAAGAGCACCTTTACCCGCACTCTGACGAGAATCCGGAGGGCTTGAACCTTCTTGAGTGGTTTGCAAACTACTCAAAAGAGGCAAAAGTCTCCACCGCTGGGATTAGAGGCCCGCAGAACATTCTCTACCCGCAAGATACGAGATTCCCGATTAACCTCGTTGGTATCGTGCTTGCAACACTAGCCAAAGCGCTTGTTGCACGTGAAAAATATGAAGGCAAGCAAGTGGTTAAGCTTGCAGGAAGCGAAGTTCGCTACAACTCAGATTTGTATCTTGACGCAATTGCGCGTATTCAGGCTGCGCAAGGTATCAAAACGCTTACACCAAAAGAAAGAAAGACCATTCCTATCTGGCTTGCGTCTTTTCTTGCATTCAAACTCGACCTTGTGGGCGGTGAATACATCACCTCAAGCCACGGGATTTCGGTAAAGACAGCGACAAAGGACTTAAACTCACAGGGAAGCCAGTATTTGCCGGAAGAATCGCTCGAGTTTGTTGACAAGATTCAGGAAATCTTTGACATCACAGAGAGCGAAGGCTCTTACGAAATCAGGATTTCAGCAAAAAACGACCCGCTCATTGACGATTCAGTGATGGCAAAGCTCAACGACGGCGTGGATTTGTACGTTGAGTACCTCAAATCAGGCGTTGCTCAAAACCTTGACAGTGTTAAGAAGATGAAGTCAAAGCTCTTTATTGAGAGCGTTGGAGGCTGCGCATACAGAACCCTTAGCCGCGTGCTTGAAAAGCTCGAGATTCAGGACAAGTACATCTGGAACAACACCGAAGAAGACCCGTTTTTCCACTCAATCGGGAAATACGACACAGACCCTAAGGGCAACAAGGTTTTCTACGACTACTCTGTAGACGCGACAGTTGTTGCAAAAAGACCGAACGGCGAAAGATTTTTCCCTGTAATCGAGTCTCTGCATTATGACAAGGTACTTGCAGACTGCCCTCTTGGCACAATCGTACTTATCACAGACCCAGACCATGACAGGCTCACGGTCTGCCAGATTGAAGCAATCGGGAACGAGCCGGCGCTTGACGAGTACGGCATTTCTTACATCAAGCTTGACGAAAGCCGGATTTTAACCATATACAGTGCAAATCAGGCGTTTCTAATGCTCATGAACTATCGTGTTAAGCAGCTCAAGGCACATGGTACGTTCAAGAACCACCCTAGGTTTATGATTAAGACAACGGCTTCCGCGCTTTCATGGGATGAATGGGCAAAGACTCACAAAATCAAGGTTGTGAATGTTCCGGTCGGGTTCAAGGAAATCGCGAACATCATGAAAAAGGTTGAGCTTCAAATCAAAAACAATCCGGAAAAAGAGGTTATTGTTGACGACGTATTTGGAAACGCAATCAACTTAGGAATTCAGCCACGTCTAATCTTCGGCGGCGAAGAATCAGGAGGCATGATTATGGGCTCCGAGGATTTGATTGAATCTCTTGCTGGCAGAAAGGCAATTGCAATGCGTGAAAAGAGCGCAACAGAAGCAATAATCGTTGCTTCATCACTTGCTGCGCAGCTCGAGGAAGAAAACAAGACGCTTTCAGAGTACCTCACAGAGATTTTTGAAGAGAACAGAATCATTGCAAAATTTGACGTTAGGGAGGACATTTCTTACTACAACGAGTCAGAGCCTGACATTGAGAAGCTCAAGCTCGCAAAAGTTGAGGGCGAGAAACAGAGAACAAAGAACGACCTCTTCTACCTGTCGCTCGCAATCGCAATCAGAGAAGGGATTGCGGACGTGGAAGCAGTAAAGAAGGTTCTCAACAACGCGTTTGCAGAGTTGGATTTTGACAACCTGAAATCAGTGAAGTTTGTAGGCGACGGCACTTATTTAGAGTTTTCAGACAAGTATGTTGAAATCAGGCCGTCCGGCACCGATGCAAAGACAAAGGCTTACGCCGGCGGTGAAGACCTTGAGGTTATCGAGAAGTTCTCGAGGGTGCTCGGAAACTATTCTGGTGAAAGAACAGAGCTTCACAAAGAGCTTATATCTAATGAGTTTTACGAAAACTCCAAGGAAACAGCTTTGAATTACTACCTGCAGTTTGTGGAAAAAGACGCGAACAACGAGGAGTTTGTGATTCCGGAGTATAGTTTTTAGAAAGCAAGGCACAGTTTGAAAAAATACTGGTTTAATTTATCAGACAAAATAAGGTTTTTGTTCGTCGGCGGGTTCAACGCCGGCGTATCTTACCTTATTTATTCCGCATTTTGCCTGATTCTCGGCAACAGCGCATACCAGATAGCGCTTGCAATCGCCTGGATTATCTCGTCTGTTGTTTCATTCACAACCCAAAAATTTCTTGTGTTCAGAGGCAAAGGCAACTGGCTAAAAGAATACCTGAAATGCTGCACAACATGGTTTTTTAGCTACCTAATCAATGCAGGACTTCTTGAAATCATCGTGAAAATCCTGCACCTTAATGTCTTTGTGGCTCAAATCATTGCAACACTTGCAGCAGCAGTGTTTACCTATATTCTGTTCAAAAAATTCGCTTTCAGAGCAAAGTGCTAGCTAAGCCCCCACTTTTTGCGGAGCCTGTTGATGACATTTTTCTGCTTCATATCAGAGATTGCAAAATCGATGTTTTCCTTGAGCTCTCTTGAACTTACCCCCTTTTGAAACCCGATTCCGTAAGGCTCTCGTGAATACCTTTTAGGCAAAAGCTTTACCGACCTGTCGTCAATTGCAAACCGGCTTAAAATCGTATCATCAGAGGTTATTGCGTTTATATTCCCGTTCTTGAGCGCAAGATAAGCGTCTTTGTAGTTTTTGAATCCGAGCAAATTCGCAGACGGGACAAGGTTTTGCATATTCTTTTCAGCAGTTGTTCCGAAAATCACCCCAACATTTTGCCCTGCAAGGTCGTTTATGGAAGTAATCGCGCTAGTTGACTTAATCAAAACCGCCTGCCCTGCTGAATCATACGGGATAGAAAAGTCCATAATCTCAAGTCGTTGCGGGGTAATAGTCATTGTTGCAATCACAATATCAACTTCACCGGTTGAAGCCTTGAGCATTCTGTTTGCAGGTGTTACAGGCACAAATTGAACAGCGTTCGGGCTTTTTAAGATATACTGCGCAATATAGCGTGCCAAATCCGCGTCATAGCCCTGAATTTCGCCTTTTTCATCAACAAATCCGAACGGTTTTGAGTTGGTATTGATTCCGACCTTGAGCGTACCGCGCTGGATTATTTGTTCATAGAGGTTAACAGGCGCGTATTTTTCAGGCGCAAGAATGAAAAAATAAATCGCCACGAGCGCCAGGAATATTAATGTAAGAACAATCGCGAGGTTTCTCATTGTGCTAATTTAGGCATCCTTCCGCAAGATTTGTCTTCGTCGCAAAACCCGTTTCTAACGCATTTTGGCACAAGATAAGGCGCAAGCCAAGGTTCAACCTTAACAAGCTCGTCGCACATCAGCTTAACCATTGTCCTGATTTCATACTGGGCTCTTGTGCAGAGTCTCAAATTAGCAAGATGAATGAGTTCTCTAAGGTTCAGGCTTGCTACAATCGAGCTGGCTGCTGCGTTTGGAAGCACTGCACGCGCGTCTTCTGCAGGAATCCCTGCTTCTACAAATTCGGAATACTTTTGAGAGATTTCGCCCATAAATTCCACGAATTTCGACTTCAACTCTTCATCACGCGCGATTGTTGGCGGAATAATATAGTCAAACTGGCCTTTTTCCTTAACGTAGCGTTGTGATTTCTGGGAGAAAGACATGTGACGGTGTCTTACAAGCTGGTGAGTACAAGCTCTTGACACGTTTGAGATAGCGAATGTCACCTGTATGTGTTCGATTACAGAATAGTGACCTGAGCCGACCACGCGCTCTATAAGTTTGAGCATTTTTTCTTCATCATCAGTGCTATTGTAGATATTAATAGGCATATCTGCGCTATAGCAGGTTCTTGCGGCCGTATAAATTGTTTTAAGCATATTTTCCGGTCTTGAAATCAGGTTAACAACCGGTTTATTATTCTCTTCCATACTAATTAAACTCCTTTTTCTTATAATAGCATAACTTGCAAAAACTTCAAAATAATTGTATGATATATCAGCAGGGATATAACAGAATACATTCTCTGGTATTACACTGGTAAAATAAGTGGGGTTTAGTGAATATAAATTCGTCTCCAAATATAAGTTTCCAAAAATCTGTGTATGATAATTTTTTTAAGCGGCTGCCTAACAAAGACATCAAAAATCAGGCTGCACTCAACAGAGCCGGACACACACTCGCAAGCCCGCACTGGAACAGACTTGCAATCGGAATTGCGGCGATTTCCACCCAGCCGTTTATTGACGGTCACAACCCGAGAGTGGACAAAGACACAGCAAGAGCGTCAATGCTTAGAACAACCGGCAAAATTATTGCCTGCACATCCGTTGGTTTTGTTATACGCGGCGCTTGCTACAAGCTTACCAACAAGTTTATGCACGCAACAAAAGCCGAAGGCTCAACGCTGCTTACGCCAAAAGCAATTCTGAACGAGATTGACCCCAAGGTCAAAGAAAACATGCTGAAGCTTCACAAAAATGCGTTCTCTACAGTTTCGGCGCTCGGCGTAATGCTTTTTACAAACTCGCTTGTTGACGCGCCTTTAACCACAATTCTTTCAAACAAATTCCTTGCAATGGATTCTAAAAGGAAGCATAAGGAGGCGCATGCATAATGTCAGGATGTCTCGCAAGATTTGCAAAATCTGCCTCTGAAAAGGTTTACAAACATTTCGGCAAAAACTCCGGAAACATGCTGCTTGCAACAAGCATTCTCGGATTTACCATCTCATCGCTTGCCCAGATTGCAGCAATTATTGTTAACAAGAAGTATTCTGTCTCACAAAAGGCCTTCATGGTGCCTCAGGAGTTGGGCGAACTTTTTGTTGCCTCATCTGCCATTTTTTTGATTACAAAGCCGATGCAAAAATTTGCGTCAAAGCTTGTAAAAACAGGGAAAATCATGCCAAAAAGTCTTACGCAGTACGTCAAAGAAAACAACCTTGCTTCAAAGCGCGGGAGTCTTGATTTTGATTTCTCCAAAGAGGTGAAGGGGATTATTGAGCGGATTCAGAAGTCAGACAGTTACATAAGTTCAAAAGAAAAAGAGCTTCTGCTTGAAAAGCACCATCAGGCATTAAACAGTTACGAATCAACTGCTGACGCGGTTTCTGCGCTAACCACGACCGCGGCCGGGCTTTTAACCACCGGATTGGTTGTACCTGTTGCAAGAAACAGGTTTGCGTCTTATTATCAGAAACAGAATATGGATGTTTACAACAATATTATTACAAGGAGAAGCACGAGCCCTTCTTCAATCAAAATTTAGCGTGTAAGTTTACTGGCGCAAGGTTTTCGGGGTGTATTGCACCAAAAACAGGTTTATGTTAATATCAGTACAAAAGAATATGCAGTAATATATACAATTAAGGAGTACGTATGATTTCAGTAAACGATTTAAAGAATGGCTTAACACTTGAATTAGACAACGGCTTGTGGTCAGTTGTTGAGTTTTTGCACGTTAAACCGGGCAAGGGCGCAGCATTTGTAAGAACCAAGCTTAAAAACGTTGAATCCGGTAACGTTATTGAAAAGACTTTCAGAGCCGGTGAAAAAGTTGCGAAGGCTATGCTTGACCGTAGAGAAATGCAGTATTTATATAAAGAAGGCAAAGACTACGTTATGATGGATAACGAGTCTTACGAACAAATCCAGCTTACAGAAGCGCAGGTTGGCGACGGAATCAAGTACCTTAAGGAAAACATGGTTGTACAGGTTCTCAAGCACGACACAAGAATCATCGGTGTTGACATCCCTGCTCACGTTGAGTTGGAAGTTGTTGACACACCGCCAGCTGAAAAAGGAAACACTGCTCAGGGCGGTACAAAACCTGCAACGCTTGAAACAGGCGCAGTTGTTCAGGTTCCGTTCTTCGTTGCTAACGGAGACGTAATTAGAGTTGATACCAGAAGCAACGAGTACCTTGACCGTTGCTAATAGTATCTCATAAGGAGAAAATAATGAAATTTGAAACAGATTATATAGAAAAACTAGCAAAAATTATTGCTGACAATGGTTTGACCGAGATTTCAATGGAAGATGGCGAGCAGGCTATCACCATC
>CANAXK010000001.1 GCA_947365485.1 uncultured bacterium | reverse complement strand
TGAACTTATTATAAAATCTCTAAATAGTGTAGTGATGAAGCCTCCCCGAGTATCGGGGAGGCTTCTTTACTTATGCGGATTGTTTCTTCATGTCCTGAAACTCATCCAATCCAATTTTCCAACTGTCCTCATACTTGAAATCCCTTGAAGCGATTTCATCTGGAAGCCCTGCGTGATGTATCTTCGGAAGCAGGAATTTCTCACTCATTTCTATTGGAGCAGAGATGTTGTCGTCTGAATCCTGACAGATGAATACGCCTTCTCCGTTTGAGCTGGTCTTGTATCCCACAATCGTAATCTCATGCCCTGCAAGCCTGTTATCATTTTCAGGGTCAGGCCATGTGTAGCCGATAATTATGTTGTGGCCCATCTTGAGAGTATCAAGAAGCTCTTTTTTTATTGTCGCAAAATCCTTTTCATAACCGGTAAGACGCCCATTTTCATCCACAATCTGGTAGGTGACAGAAGTTGTGTTCTTGTCCTCTACAACAGACTCTACATAAGTCTTCTCAAAATCAATCAAACCGCCGTCTTCCTGTGTCCAGGCGTTTGGCGCACGCTTGTCTGTCAGAGAATTGTAAGTCTGCTGTGAGCCAAGCTGCATGAGAGTGGACTGCATAAGAACATCAATCATTGAACGCTCGCCCTTATCACGGTGATGGTTTTGTATTCTGGCTCTTATTATTGCGTGCTCATCAGGTTTTAATAGCACAGTTGCTGTTTCAAAATCGTTTATCTGATTAGGGGTTTTGAACTTGGTAAGAAGCCAGATTGCATCAGAAGACTTGTCAGAAAGACTGTTCATCTTGATTGTTTTCACAACCTCGTTTTTTGGAGAAGTCAGCCCCTCAACCATACGGAAAAACTCCGCAGTGTGCTTCGTCGCTAAATCAAACTCAATACTTGCAGCAGGACATGTACCGGTGTGCATGTTATCCAAATCCCACTTGGCCTGTGCAATATCCTTCGGGTCTTCGGATAAGTTTGTAATGAGCCCGATTACCTGCCTCTTGTACTGCGCAGGTATATCTTCACAGGTCTGCGTAATTACGTAAGGGTTCGCAAGAATATCAAGACACTCTTGCAGAATGTTTATCTTATCCAGCCCGGGGTCACGCTCTTCTTTCAGAATTCTGTGCAGATTATCGAGCACGGAGCTGCGGTCATTGGAATCGTTCTTTAGCAAAAGCCCTGATTTTAAAGCAAATTCTAGCTTGTTTCTGTATTTCAAATCAAGCTCCTCTGACAACTCTTCGTACTTTTTCTTCTCCTCTTTTGTGTTAAGCCGTGTGCGCACAGTAAGCGCAGAAGTGTAAGCCTCTGCCCTGAATGCCGGAGCAGAACCCTGTTCCTTTGGGGTAGTTACAGGCTTATCTGCCGGAGCCTTCTTTGTTATTCCGGTAGCTTGATAAATATTAACATTTGAGAAATTCACACTAGCCATATTAATATAAAAACATCTTTTCCCTAAAAATTGCGCTAATGTAAAGAATTATTACGCAAAAAGCAATTTTACACTGAGCACATACTTTATATATATAACGAGGAAAACTATGAGCATTTTATCTGCAATAAAAAATTTCGCATACGAAGTTTTGGGCATTGAAAAAAACGATGCTGCATTGAGTGCTGATAAAAAAAGAGAAATAAAGACACCGGTCATTGAATGCAAGACAGAGGTTCCGGAGGATAAAGTCGAAATTTCTAATAAGGAGGCTAAAAGCGAGAACGCAGCTACCAATGCAGGCGGAATGAAAAAGACGTTAGAGCTTCTAGGGACTAAGCACGGCTTTGACCTTTCCAAACTGCTTAAGGAAGGACTGATTGAAAAAATGGCAGGCGAGTTTTCAAAACTCACTCCAGAAGATAGAAAGAATGTGTTCAAGGCGTTAGAGTTTACACTCTCAAAGCTCAAAAATATTGAAATCAATTCTGATGCCAGCGAATCAGAAGTCCTTGCAGCCTTTGCAAAGCTTTACTACGAAGCTGTATCAAGCGGGGAGTTTGAAAGCTGCCAGGAATTTGATACTGCAAAAGGCGATATCAATAAAGAATTGGGAGAAGATTTTAAGGAATTAGATACTGAAACCCAGAGAGACAAACTTAAACAGATTCGCAAAAAAGACCAGCTGCTGCTTGAACAGGAGCTGGATGGAGTAAAAGAATTACCAAAAATAGAAAGAGCAGAGGCTGAAAACAGGATTCGCGCAAGACACCGCAGGATTCAGCGCGGACGATTCATGGATGTTGTTGTGACAAACCGCTCTGAAGCAGCTCTTAACTCTATGGTGATACTTAATTCTCAAGACATGGATTACGGGTTTACATCTTTAATGGATACAAGGTGCAGTAACAGGGAAAGAACAAGAACCGCTGATATGGCGACTTACGATTTCACTAAGAGCTTGATTTCCGATTATCAGGAAGTAGGAGATGAGGTCGCACCTGAGGTGCTTCAAAACTACACTGCAACAGTTATTAACTACATGTCTTCTGACGCAGCAGAAGAGTACAAGGCTGCATACGAAGAGGACAAAAAGAATTATGAAACCACAGTAATCAAACAGCAAAAGGGCGAAAAGCTAACAGAAAAAGAACAGACGCTTTTGCGCACAATGAAGCCTGAATACTTTGAAGCAACAGAAAAAGCCGTCACGCCGAACATAATTGCTCAAACTCCTGTAAAACCTGAAAAGCAAGTGGTTTATAAAGAGCTGGCTCGGACATTGAGGGTTGCAAATACTCCAAAAGAATCAGATAATGTAGTTACAAAGCAGGAACCTGTTACAAACACGGTTAAGCGCACGGTTGACAGGGCTTCAAATCCGATTGTAGTTGCAAAACAGATTAAGTCAGTCGGGATTGTGGAAGCAATGAAGAAATATTCTCAAAAAGAGGGCATTGCAACTGTTTTGAACGACAAAAACTTAAAACACTTAAGACCACAGCTCACACCGATTATCAAGTCCTGTGACATAAAAGCACTCAAGAAAATCGCTGCTGATTGCTCTGACAGCTCCTTTGTTTTCATTTGCAGCATTGTAGGCAAAGACAAGTTTGAAGAGCTCACAAAGGACAAGAAGGATTTGTGCTTTCAGGCTCGGCAGCTTGTAGAAAATATGGAAGAACAGTATGCAGCTAATTAAAAACATAATTTATAACATCTTATCAATACAGGAAAAAATCCTAAGACACAGGCTCTCGCGCACAATCGGAGCAAAAAGCGATTCAAAGCGCAAGCGCAGATTCACTAACGGCTGCATGCTTGATTTGAACACACTTGCAGAGGCAGAAAAACAGAAGCTGGAAGAAGAGCTTACGCTCATTCTGAAAAATTCAGACTACATGCCGGAAAAAATCCTTAACTACATCGAAAAACAGGGTACAAAGGTTTTCTATCTTGCTAACGCTTCAAAAGTACTCAACCCGATTGGCGAAAATGAAGGCTTCATTTATCCTGCAAGCGGAACAAAAGCGCTCTATCTTTCGCTCTCCACTAATCAGGCAGTAAGGTTCAAGACTGATGAGATGTTTGTTTTATCAAAAGGCGAGATTAACAAGTACTATTTTATATACCATTTTTACAACTGGTACGCTTTCAAGCACAACATTGCAGGCATGGATTCCGATTCACAGGATTTGTTAAGAAAATACCTGTTCAGCGAATCAGACACCAGCAGTTTGCAGCTTGCTGATATTTACAAGCTAAAAGACGCAATAAAGCAGGACAAAGCGTCAATCGAGTTTGTAATCAGGCTTTGCAGAAATTTTGAGGGTGCAAAGCAGGCGTTAGACAAGCTTCAAAGCGGAGGAGCAAAGCTCTAAGCAAGGTAGTCCAAAATCGCTCCGCCGATTTCTTCATCAGGGTCAAATCCGCAATTCTCAGGCGGGTTAATCGAGTTTTGAATAAGCATTCTTACAAGCGGGCCAAAAGCATCAGGAATTTTTGTTTTTCTGTATATTCCGGCAAGAAAAGTCTGAACATTCGGAGATTTTGTATTGTTGTATTTTGATAGTGCAGGGTAGAGTTTTTTGACCTCCTCAACATCAGCGCCCTCATCCAGCATGAGATTAAGAGCGTACAGGTATTCTAAGACTTCATCTTCGGATTTCGGGTTTTCAAGCGATGATGAGATAAGAGCCAGGTTCTTTTTAGCGCGAATCCTGTTTTCGTCAAACACGCAATAGTTTCTGTATTGATTTGGATACGATACACTGTTCATAAAAAAAGTCTATATTAAACAAAGATAAAATACAAAGCACCGGCAACAAGCGCAGGCACGTAAGGTAAGTAAGTCCTGTTTTCTTCCTTATTAATCCCTTTAAGAACAGAAACAGCAAGCCAGCTGCCAATTATTACGAGAATCGCCAGCATCCAGTAGTTTTGCCAGAGAGCCTTAAATACGACAATTGATAGTACAAACAGAATTGATAATACACAGGTCAGTTTATTATTGCTTTTATACTGTCTGTAAACGAACATTGGAAATATAAAAATCATAGATGCAATAAGTGCAGCAAAGAGCACCCATCCAATCATGTGTATACCAAATATCGCGCCCAGAGCGCCTGCAACATAAGTATCAGCTTCGCCCATTGCGCGCGTGCCTGCAAACAAATACCCCAGGCGTGCCACGATTTCCATCACCACAGCACCAGCAAGAGTTCCGAGCACAGAAGAAACAAGTCCTTCCACCCCGCCTGACAAAAACGCATACAATAGTGCAACAGTACAAATAGCAATTGCGATATTGCAATCAACAATTTGCTCCTTTAAATCAGTTACGGTCATTATCAGGAACCCTGAAACATAAAAGAGCATAAATAGTGTTGTCCAGCTTATCCCGAATTTCAGGTAAACGAGCACAAAAAGCACCATTGTCGTAATCTCAATCAGCGGGTACTGGATACTTATTTTCTTTTTACAGAAAAAGCATTTACCTCTAAGAAGGATATATGAAAGCACCGGAATATTATGCCAGAAATAAAGTTTATTTCCGCATTTCGGACACTTAGACGGCGGAAATACAATGCTCTCATTACTCAAAGAGCGCAGGATAACTACGTTATAAAAACTGCCAAGGCAAAGCCCCACAAGGCACACCCAAATCAATACATAGTGAAATAAGTCCATTCTCTACACTCCGGCCGCTTCGCTCTCGTCGTCAACAAAGTCGTCTTCTACATCTTCGTTTTCAAAATCGCCGTCTGCAATCATCTTGTACAGTTGGCTGAAAGCCTTTTTAAACTTTCTTGACACTGTCATCTGGGTAAGGTTCAGCTTCTCCGCGATTTCTTTTTTGTTCATATCATCGTAATAGAAGAGCTTGATTAGAGTTTTTGACTCATCTGGAAGTTTTTCTATCAAATCACGCAGAACAATCTTTGTATCTGCAATATCCAAAGAATCAGAATAATTATCTTTTGAAAGCATTTCTTCGTAGCTTAAGCTGTCTGATTCAGTTGAAAACACTTCATCCAAGGATACTGTCGATTTTCTTCTGTCAGCCTCAATCGCAACGTTAATAGCATTTGGAGAGACTTTTAAAACTTCTGCCACATCATCGTTAGTCAGGTCGTTTAATTCTTCCAGCGTAAGAGACCTTGTAAACGAATTAATACGGTAAGTAAGCTCTTGAATATGGCGCGGAACACGGATGGTATTCATTTTGTCTCTGAGATAATGCTTCATCTCCCCGATTATCAAATAACCGGCGTAGATTTTAAAATTATCGTTCAAATCAACGGAATAGCTATCGATCGCCTTCAAAAGTCCGATTGAGCCTGCCTGTACCAGATCATCAATAGGGTCATACGCACGTCTTGCAATTGTGTGTGCAATACGCTTGATAATCGGCATCATCTGGGTAACAATTAGCGCCTTAACCCTTGTACGCTTTATGCGATTAGGGGCTGTTTGGTATTCTCTAAGCCAGTTGTTAACCAGTTCGTAAGTTTTTACATCATCCTTTCGTTCCAGCAAAATACTAACTCCGTGTCATTACAACAAATATAGTAACACGAAAATAACGGCTTATCAATTCCAACTTATCTCTACAGATAGAACACAAGATTTATCAAAAAATCTGCCACAAGCATGTATACCGTTGATAAAACCGCAGCTTTTGTTGTTGATTCACCAACATCCTTTGCCCCGCCTTTAGTCTCATACCCCTGCGTTGCACAAACCAGAGCAATCAAAACCCCAAAAATGAACCCTTTTAAAAGACTGATGTAAATATCTCTTGCACTCAGCCAGAGCCAGACAGAGTTGATGTACCTTGCAGGATGCAAATGTATAGTAGCATTAGATACAAGCATGCCGCCCAGAATCCCTACTGCTTCCGCAATAATCACCACCATCGGTACTGTAATCGCAGCAGCAAGCAGTCTAGGTGCAAAATAATAGCCTACAGGGTCAACTTTAAGTGTCTTTATTGCATCAACCTGAGAGGTTACCTGCATGTTGGCAATTTCCGCGGAAATTGCCGTTCCTGCCCTTGCACCGATAGCAAGCGCAACAAACCCGGGCGCGATTTCTCTTATCATGACAACCGCAATAGAGCCGCCAACATAAGCTTCCGCTCCTGACATCAGGAATTGCTTGGAGACCTGAATCGCAATAACCGCAGCAGATACAAATGCAATAACAAGCGAGATTATCAATGAATCATAACTTATAGCAGCAGCCTGAGCAAGCATATGAGACACCCTTGAGCGCCCGCTTATCAGATAAAGCGTGCTCTTATAAAGATTCTCCATACATTTACCAAAAAGACTAATCATATACAGGCATGCACCAATTCTTGAATTTTTCTACTTTCCCTCTGACCACATCAAAATAAAGGTTCTGAATTTTTCTGGTAATTTCACCAGTTTTTCCGTCTCCCACTGGCCTGTGGTCAACACTTTCAACCGCCACAATCTGGGCTCCTGTTCCGCAGCAGAATATTTCCTCCGCAATATAGAGCTCGGTTCTGTCAATTGCGCGCTCTTTTACAGGGATTCCCAGCTCTTTAGCAAGCTCGATTACCGTGTTTCTTGTAACACCCACCAGAATATCGTCTGTTGTGTTTGAAGTAACAAGAGTGCCGTTTATTACAAGGAATATATTCATAGCAGAGCCTTCTGCCACCTGACCGCAGTCAGAAAGCACAACAGCATCGTCAAACCCACATTCATGCGCATCCGTTTTAATAAGAGCTGCGTTTGCATAAGCCCCGCTAACCTTTGCTCTTGGCGGGATTGCGTTATCAGAAGTCCTTCTCCAGCTTGACACGCACAGTTTCAAGCCGCATTCCGAATCAAAATAATTCCCGAACGGAGTTGTAAAGATTAGGAACGAGTCTTCGTTATCAGTCAGAGTCGGGCCGACTTTTATTGACGATTTATAAAGTGTCGGGCGGATATAAGCGTCTGTCTTATAAGCGTTTTTTCTAAGGAGTTCTTTTGTAATATTAGCGTACTCTTCGATAGAATAAGGGCTTTTCATCCACATAACTTTTGCACTTCTAAGCAATCGTTCGTAGTGTTCTTTTACCCTGAAAGCGTACATCTGGTCTTCTTCCGGATTATAGTACGCCCGAATCCCTTCAAACACAGAAGTTCCGTACAAAAAAGCATGGGTTCTTACTGGAATCACAGCCTTATCAGCTTCCACATACTCGCCATTTATGAAAACGTATTCCATTACAAAATCTCCTCTTAGTAAATTATACATAATTAAAAGATTAAGTTTTGTAAAATTTGTAGCAATTCTTTGGATGTTGTTGTTTTTATATAAGTATAGTGTGGAGGTCACAAATGTTTGAAGTAAATAACGGTGTTGCAAAAATCGACGGTTCAAAGGGAAAATACGACGGCAAGGTAACAGACCCGTCTATAAGATACGGCAGAAACGCGGTTGAGAATTATTACACGTATTTAGAAAAGCCTATTGTTTCAGACACTTTTAATACTGCACCTATTCTTGATTTCGGGATGTCACCTGCGGCAGCTGATAAAAACGCAGAAAAGCTCGACAAGTTTTTGAAAGAAAACGACGAATATCTGAACGCACTTCCGCCACTTGAGTTTGAATACCGTTACATGCCGACTTCAAAGCTGGATAAAAAAGCACTAATGGGCGCTGCTTACGAAGAAATGGGCGGAGTAAAAGAAATGTCAGTAGAGGAAATGGACAGCAGATTCGCTCCGGACGATAGCTTCACATCCCAGGCTCTCGATATAAACAAAGACGGCAAAATTGATAACGGCGAATATGCATCAAGTATTCTTGCGGCTGACATGCTAAGCAAATCAGAGATCCCTAACCCTGCTAACATAGATGGCACTATCAACAACAAAGGCTTCAATGCGGTTCTTGCCTACACACAAAAGAGCAAAGCTGCAGCAGCGGCAGCTTTGTACTCGAATATTTATAACACCTATAACCTCGGCGAAGCCGGAAAAGAGTTCAAGGCTGATTAAGCAATCTGAACAATCCAGCCTTCCGGCGCTTCAATTCTGCCCATCTGAATTCCAGTAAGCGTGTCATATAGCTTTTTAGTAATCTCACCCATATTTTCCATACCTGACGGGAATAAAATTTCTTTACCATGGTCAACAACTTTGCCAACAGGAGAAAGCACTGCAGCAGTTCCGCAAAGCGCGCATTCTGCAAAATCCTTAACTTCTGCAAACGGAACTTCTCTTTCTTCAACCTTTAGACCAAGATAATGTTCTGCAACATACATCAAGGAACGTCTTGTGATTGAAGGTAAGATTGTTGAAGATTTAGGGGTAACAACTGTATTATCCCTTGTTACAAATATTATATTAGCTCCGCCTGTTTCTTCAACATTTGTTCTTGTAGCAGAATCAAGGTACATATTTTCGTTGTATCCCTGGTTATGAGCATCTACGATAGCATGAAGACTCATTGCGTAATTCAAACCAGCCTTAATATGTCCTGTTCCATGAGGAGCAGCCCTGTCAAAATCCGGCACTCTTAGGGTAATCGGCTTTGCTCCGCCTTTAAAATAAGGCCCGACAGGTGATGTAAACACCCTGAACTGAAATTCGCTTGCCGGTTTTACGCCCATAACAGGGTTTGAGCCGAACATGTAAGGTCTTATGTACAAAGACGCACCTGAGCCATAAGGAGGCACGTAATCAATGTTCTTGCGAACAGTTTCAACAATAGCCTCGACAAATCTATCTTCCGGAAAAACTGCCATCTCAAGGTATTTGCAGGTGTCAGCCATTCTTTTTGCGTTCATGTCAGGTCTGAATGTTACAACTTTATTGTTAACGGTTCTGTAAGCCTTCATGCCTTCAAAGCAGGTCTGCGCGTATTGAAGAACGCATGCGCACTCGTTCATAACAATGTTTTCGTCAGTCGTAATTGTGCCTTCATCCCATTTTCCGTCCTTAAAATTAGACACATAACGGTAATCCGTCTTCATATATCCAAACCCGAGATTTGCCCAGTCGATATTTTTTGCCATTTGTCTCCTCCTTAATTCCTTTTTTAATTATAGAACAAAAACTGCGGGTCGGTGTAACCGACCCGCAGTTTCTTTACAAAACCTTAACTAAGATATAATGTCACCATACTCATCCGGATTATTCAGCAAATCGTAATTAATCTCGTTTTCGTTATCCGCAATTGCAGCAGCAACCACAGCGTCAGATGTAACGTTAAGAAGAGTTCTCATCATATCAGTAATTCTTTCGATTGTAAATAGGAACGCAAACCCTGCAACAAGCTGCTCAGGGCTCAATCCCATGCCGTTAAGCACAAGCGCAATCGTAATCAAACCTGCACCCGGAATACCTGCACATGTAGAAGACGCTACAATTGCAAGAAGCGCAATCTGGATTACAAGGAACGGAGTCAACGCAACACCGTAAGCCTGAGTCAGGAAGATTACCGCGATTGTTTGAAGCATTGCAGTACCATCCATGTTCAATGTTGCACCCAAAGGAAGCACGAAGCTTGAAACCTTGTGCGAAATCCCGCGCTTTTCACAGCATGCAATAGTAAGAGGAAGTGTTGCAGAAGAACTTGCAGTCCCAAAAGCAACCATCATAGCCTCTGCCATTGCTGCGTAAAGCATAAGCACAGGTACTTTTGAAAATATTTTCAAGAACACAGGATATACAATAAAGAACTGGATTGCAAACCCGATTGCGAGCACACCCAGATATTTTGAAATACTTGCAAAAATATCAAGCCCGAAAGATGAAACAGCTACTGCAGTGAGCGCAAACACACCTGGAGCTGCAAAGCACATAATCCAGTCAGTGATTTTCATTGTTGCAGCAAATATTGATTCAAAGAACCCGACAAATGGTCTGTTAATATCCCCCACTTTAGAAAGCGCGATTGAGAAGATTACAGCAAACATAATTATCGGCACCATATCCCCGCTTGCGATTGAAGCAAGTGGATTCTTAGGTATAAACCCGAGAATAATGTTTAGCAGATTACCTCTTTGAGCCTCAATAGTTGCTGCAACCTGTGCCTGAATACCTGCTGCAATGTCAGAATTTATATAATGCGCAGCACCGAGACCAGGTTTCATAATCAGCGCAAGAGCTGCACCGATTGTAACTGCGATTACGGTAATAATACCGTAGTAAAAAATCATTCTTGAGCCGAGTTTGCCAATCTGTTTTCCATCCCCGACACTTGTGATACCGATTACAATAGCAGAAATAACAAGAGGTATAACCACCATTTGAATAAGCCTTATGAATACCTGCCCGACAAACGTCAGTGTTGTCATAATCATAGGGCTTGGCTCTCTATTAAGCCAGATACCTACAATCACACCGAGAATAAGCCCGGCAAAGATATGCCAGTTCCTTTTAAGGCCAAGGCCAAGTGCAATCAACACTTGCATATATAATTTCATGTATAAATCCTCTCATATACCTTTATAACTAGTCTATTTTACTATTTTTCGAGGGAAATGTAAAGAGTTTAACGAATTGAGTTAATCAGACCAAGCACATTTTCTGCCTTTATATTTCTACTTGAAGACATTAAGGTTGCTCCTGCCTGCTGCAATATCTGGTAACGTATATAGCTAGATGACTCCTCAGCTACATCAGCATCCTTAATCGTTGAATTTGAGGATATTAAATTTTGAAGTTTTAAAGTCTGAGCCTCAGATACAGCAAGAAGGCGATTGATAACAGTGCCAATGTTCAATATTTGATTCTGCAAATTTGAAATAGTCTCATCTATACTAGCAATGCTGTCAAGCGCAGATTTGTCTGATGACAAATCGACGCTTAGCCCAAACAAATTAAAGCCTATTTTTGTCTTAATAAAAGCATCGTCAGAACTGCCTAAATCAACCTTAAGATTAAGTTCAAAATCCCGCGGAGTAATATCTATAACATTTTTATGCGTTGTGCTGGAAGAAGTATTAAACATAATATTCTTATCGCCAACTTCACCATCAATGTTATTCTTAATCCCACCAACGATAAAAATATCATTTGCACCGCCGCCATTAGCAGTATTATTAGAGCCGTTAATCTTTATTGTATCAATCCCGCTTCCACCCTGAATAGAGTTAGAACCGCCTTTTATAATAAAGTCGTTATCACCACCGGAGGATACTACTTTATTGGAAGACCCTTTTATTGTAACACTGTCATCCCCGTTTCCTGTTGTAATATTGTTTGAGCTGCCGCTAATAATAACAGTATTGTCCCCATCTCCGGCAGTAATCTTATTGGAAGAACCGTTGATATTAATTAGATTATCACCAGAATCTACAACAATATTTTTATTATTATTAGAATTTATATTCAAAGTATTATTACCAGGACCTGCGTCAACAGTCTTGTTTGTAGTGGCGTTTAAAGTTATGGTATCATCACCTTCACCGCCTCTCAACGAATTGTTTGCAGAATCCATAATGAGCGTGTCATCACCATCATCGCCATACAAAGTGGTGTCCTCCGCATAACTGTTAGTTATCAAGGTATCATTACCAGCGCCGCCATGAATATCATTACCGTGGCTCGCGCTAATAATTGTGTCATCAAGATTACCACCGGTAAAGTCTACAACTCCATAACCGCCCCGTATTAAAACATTGTGCTGTACATCCTGCTGTGCGGTTATTTTGGAATTTACAGAACCTAGTTCAATTTGCTCCGTGGCATTATCATAAGAATAAAGAATTGAAGCCTGCTTGTCGTAAAGATTCTTCACTTCATAATTTTTATTATTAATAGCTATATTTTTAGTTTCATTTGCTGATAAATTAACAGCTTTTGCATTATCAACTCCGGCGCCAAAACCAGCAATCAAAGACTGCCTAAGAGTCCCGGCTAATTCAAGGGTATTATTTCCGGAGTTGCCGTTTATAACTAAACCGTCTGAATTATTTGTTAGTGTTTTAACAGTGTCATCTCCGTCACCAGTATCGATAAATGCATCGCTGCCTCTTATTAATATAGTATCATTACCACCGTCTCCAAATACTGTTAGATGCATGCCGTCAACAGAAATCGTATCATCTCCGTCTCCACCGTGTATAGTTACATAACCGGTACTTGTACTTATTGTATCATTTCCCCCTAACCCATAAATGATGTTGTTAGAAGTATTGTTTTTAATTTTGTCTTCAAGATCACCACCATAAAAAACAATTGATTGCCCGACCAAAACTACATTATGAGCTTTATTCTTCTCACCGACAATCTTATAACCGCTTGTTTTAAATAAAATAGCTCCCT
Organism: uncultured bacterium; assembly: GCA_947365485.1. Taxonomy (GTDB): domain Bacteria; phylum Cyanobacteriota; class Vampirovibrionia; order Gastranaerophilales; family Gastranaerophilaceae; genus CAG-196. The sequence continues at coordinate 11,325 of CANAXK010000001.1, read as the reverse complement.
CGCTGTTAACTGAATAATTAAAGTTAGCATCAGCACCAGTTCTTGTCACTTCATAATTTATTCCATTAATGTTAAGAACCTTGCTCTGACCGCTAGAAAAATTCTCTGAAAAACTGTTTGCGCCCGGAACATTTATAGATGTGACGTTTGTAGAAACCTTATCCACCTCAAGATAATTAGTACCGCTACCACCATCAACTGTAGCACGGTTTGTCTCTGTTATATAAAATGAATCCTCGCCCGCTTCTCCGTAAAAACTGCCATAAACATTTTTTAAATTGAATGTGTCATTTCCGTCACCACCCTTGACAGTAACAGATAATGCATCTGTAATATTAAAAGTATCATCACCCTCTTCACCAAAAACAGTTGTGTTTTCGGCTTTCTTGACAACTATAGTATCATTACCTTTGCCAGCATAAATGGTATTATTAGAAGATTGTGCGCTATCCAATGTAATTGTGTCATCTAAATTACCACCATACACAGTATTAGATTTTCCGGAAATTTTGATATTGTGAGCAACATCAAGCTGACCTTCAATCTTAAAATTATTGGCAGTAAAGGTCACTTCACCGGTTGCAGAATCTTTGCTATATGACAGAACTGATGCCCCCGTTGCTTGATTGGTTATAGTATAATTAACCCCGTCAATATTGACTGTAAGCTTTTGACCAGCTGCAAAGTTTATAGAATCCTCAAGCGGATCGCTAGATAAAGCTGCAGAAGCTCTGGCACGGGTTCTTGATTTCACTGCTTTTACCGGTTCCTCAGATATGCTTGAGGAGTCGTTATTTTGCGAGATTAAACCGGTTATGCCACTAAAACCGCCAGAGTAACTGTATAATTTTATACCATTATATTCTGTGGAATCTGTAATTTGACTAATTTGTGCGATAATTTCATCTGCTTCAGCCTGCATAGCTTCCCTTGATTGCAAACCATAAGTATCATTAGAAGCCTGCATAGCAAGCGAGCGCAACTTCTCTAACAAATTTTGGATTTCACTTAACCCTCCCTCAGCAGTTTGAAGCATGTCAATACCATCTGCGGCATTCTGCTGTAATTGCAGCATTGCAGAAATTTTTACAGACAAATTCTTAGAAATTGAATAATTGGCAGCATTGTCCTTTGCATGGTTAATTTTATACCCGGATGTCATTCTCTGGATAGCGTTATTAAGCCCTAATGTATTCTGGTTCAGAGTTTGTTGAAGTATTTTATCGGCTATATCAGAGGTAATGCTAATCATTTATTACCTCCGAAGTAACTCCAGACTACCTGACTAGAAGGCGACAGGCATCTACCCCCCCCCCGCAAAAGCGTTGATATTAGAGGGTTTGAGCAGCCCAAAACAATATATCGTACAACAAGTACTGTTTGATATTTTAGTACATCTCATACTTATTCAATTCCACATTTTTGAATTTTAATAACGTTTTTTGAAAAAAATTGTTACATTTCTTTACAAAAAACATTATCTATCACTTCCCTAAAATATTTTCTCCGGAAATCTTCTCTCCCTTAATCATGTATTTGGCATGCTCGGATTTCATAAGATGATTGTCTATCAGCGAAAACGACTCAAGAGTCAGGTCATTAATACCAGTAAACTCATTGCCTGAAAGCCTTATTGTCACAACATCTGTCAAAACCTTATTATCATAAGGCGCTTTTTTAGAAAAAACTATAAGATTCCCTTCAACTGACTTTAAAGAAATATCCGCACTTGCTCCGCTAAAAGGGTTTGTAAGAGAAATCTTGTCCCCAACGCGCGTAAGATTCCACATATCACAACTTGATGGCTTGAAGGTGCCGTAGCTGTTTGAGTCCTCTATCTTTGCAGTGACGCGCCAGCTTCCGAAAAACGCCTTTGGTACATCGTTTACGGATACACCTGCTGATAAGGTGAAGTCTTCGGCGCAAACCAGAGGCATAACAAGCATTATTAATAGTAGTAAAATTTTTCTCATAGAATTATTATAACAATTCTTCTAAAAATGTCACTTCTGCTTATGATTTATTTTATACTTATTAAGCGCTAGTTTTACTATTTCAGAAACAAACTCTGTCTCTGCTTTATTCAAAGTCAGAATATTCTTGAATAATTCAAACTTTACAGTATTTTCTTCATCTTGGGGTAGTTTTATACAAAATTCGCCGAGAGGAATCTCCAAAATCTCACAGATGGTGAAAAAGATTGCAAGAGAAGGATAATGCACTCCAGTTTCAATTTTGCTCAAATGCTTTTCACTAATGTTAGCCTTTTCAGCAAGTTCAGCCTGAGTCAAATTTCGAAGTTTTCTGTAATGCTTAACCTTTAAACCTATAATATTTTTATCATCAATAAACATAACTAATCGTCCTCAACACTTTTTCATAAATTTTAACCGTATACTTTAATTTAAATAACACTGAAAACGGTAGATTTCGGGCTAAAGTGTTGCATGCGATTACTTCACTGCTTATCGGGCGTTTCTTTACGCCTTTGTAGGTTTGTGTTATTGTTTTATTAATAAAAATTAAACGAGGGGAATATTTATGACAGAAACAAAGATTAAAATCGAAGATTTACCTACTGTTTACGATGCAAAATCAACAGAAGAAAAAATGTATAAATTCTGGGAAGACGGCGGCTATTTCAAGGCTGATGCGCATTCTAACAAACCGCCTTTTACAATCGTAATTCCGCCTCCAAACGTCACAGGCGTTCTTCACATGGGGCACGCACTTGACGAAACTTTGCAAGACATACTTACCCGCTATCACAGAATGAGCGGCTACGAAGCACTCTGGATACCGGGTACAGACCATGCAGGACTTGCAACCCAAAACGTTGTTGAAAAAAAATTAATGAAAGAAGGTCTTACACGCCACGATTTGGGCAGAGAAAAATTCCTCGAAAAAACCTGGGAATGGACTAATCAACATAAAGGCGCTATCTTAGACCAGATGAAACGCCTCGGCGCATCATTTGACCGCTCAAGAGAAAGATTTACATTCGATGAAGGCTGCTCTGAAGCTGTTAAAGAAGTTTTTGTTACTCTATATAATAAAGGATTAATCTATAAGGGTGCTTACATCGTAAACTGGTGCCCACGCTGCCAGTCAGCTATCTCTGATATTGAGACCGAATACGAAACTGAGCAGGGACATTTGTGGGAAATATCTTACCCGCTTGTTGGTGAATCAGGCGCGATTATTGTTGCAACCACACGTCCTGAAACAATTTTCGGTGACGTTGCTATCGCAGTACACCCTTCTGATAAAAAATATTCAGAACTTATCGGCAAAACTGTTATGATTCCGCTGAGCGGGCGCCAGATTCCGATTATTGCAGACGAATACGTAGACAAGACTTTCGGAACAGGTGCTGTAAAGATTACTCCGGCGCACGATCCTAACGATTACGAAGTAGGAAAACGCCACAACCTTAACCCGATTTGGATTATTGACGAAGAAGGCAATATGAAAGCTTGCGCAGAAGTTCCACCTGATTATCAAGGCTTGGACAGATACGAAGCACGTAAAAAGGTTGTTGACATGCTAAGCTACAACAACTTCCTGCTCCGTGTTAAAGACCACGAGCACAATGTAGGTAAGTGTCAGCGTTGCAACACTACAATCGAGCCGCTTCTTTCAGAGCAGTGGTTTGTAAAAATGGAGCCGCTTGCAAAAGAAGCAATAGCAGCAGTAAAAGACGGCAGAATCAAATTCATACCGGAGCGTTGGGAAAAGAATTACCTAGGCTGGATGGAAAACATCCGCGACTGGTGTATTTCGCGTCAAATCTGGTGGGGGCATCAGATACCTGCTTATTACCACAAGGTAACAGGTGAAATGGTTGTAGCAAAAGAGAATCCGGATCCTGAAAATTACGTACAGGAAACAGACTGTCTTGACACATGGTTTTCATCAGGTCTGTGGCCGTTCTCAACAATGGGATTCCCGAACTCAGAAACAGACGATTTCAAGAAGTTCTACCCGACAACCACTCTTGTAACAGGGTTTGACATTATATTCTTCTGGGTTGCAAGAATGATTACAATGGGGCTTGAATTTACCGGCAAAGCTCCGTTCTCAACCGTCTACATCCACGGGCTTATCCGTGACGAAAAAGGTCAAAAGATGTCAAAATCTAAAGGCAACACAATTGACCCTGTTGAAATCATTGACAAATACGGTTGTGACGCTTTGAGGTTTACAATGACTTCTTTATGCACTTACGGCGGTCAGGACATCAAGATTTCTGACGAGAGATTTGAATACGGGAGAAATTTTGCGAACAAGCTCTGGAACGCTTCAAGATTTGTACTTATGAACCTTGAAGGGGTTGATGACAAGCCGATTGACAAATCTAAGTTAACTCTTGTTGACAAGTGGATTTTGAACCAGTTAAATGAAACAGCAAAAACTGTTAACGAGAACATGAAGGAATACAGAATCGGCGAGATTGCGCACACATTATACGATTTCTTCCGCAGCGAGTACTGCGACTGGTATGTAGAAATTGCAAAGATTCAGCTTCAAGATTCTGAACTCAAGGCTAACACCCAGCGTGTATTGAGATATGTGCTCGATATGTCTTTAAGAATGCTTCACCCGATTATGCCACACATTACAGAAAGCGTATGGCAGCTTATTCCGGGTCAAAAGCAGGAAAGTGCAATTATAGTATCTGAATTTCCTGTATACAAAGATGAGTTGCGTTATGAGAACGAAGCCGAAGAAATGAAGCTTGTCTTTGACACAATCACATCTTTGAGAAACGTTAGACAGAGTTTCAATATCCCGACTTCTGCAACCGTAGATGTTGAAATCCGCTCAGAAGGCAGAGAAAAAGAAATCTTCAAGGCAATTGAATCATACATCCACAGGCTTGCCAAAGTTAACAACATAACTTATGCAGAGGTAAATGAACCTATTCCTCCAAGGTCTGCAACAGCGGTTGTTTCAACTTCTAAATTGATTGTTCCGCTTGCTGATTTGATTGATTTGGAATCAGAAATCAAGCGTCAGGAAAAGAAATTAGAAAAGCTTACGAACGAAAAAAATTCGCTTTCAGGCAGAATGAAGAACGAAAAGTTCGTTGCAAATGCGCCAAAAGAGCTTGTTGAGCAAACGAATGCGCGCATTGCAGAGATTACTGCGCAGGAGGATGTAATAAAAGAGCTCATTGAATCATTAAAATAAACAACAAAAAACTCTCCTATTTGGAGAGTTTTTTTATGGTATAATTAGTTTGGAATAAGAAAAGGAGATTTATATGAAAGAAGCTTTTGATTACATGTTCAACGACAACAAGTTTAACCAGAAGGCATTGACTTATTTTGTTCTTGCATTCTTTGGAACTATTTTTTCAAACCTTGCGGCTCTTAATGAGAAATCGCTCATAATGCCTATGTTAACGCTTGTAGGACTTATTATTATGCTGATTCCTGTAGGATATGTTGTATCCTGCATCAAAGCTCTGATTGAACAAAAAGAAAACTTTGTTTTGCCAATATTCAACTTCAAAAACAACTTTATCCTCGGCTTTAAATTCGCAATTGCAACTCTTATACTAAGCCTTACATTCGGGCTTGCAATCGCTATTCTAGCACTTGTTATTAGTTTTGTTGCAAGCATACTAAAGGCTAAAATACTTGTTGTAATCGGAGCACTTGTTTTACTTATACCGATTTTAATCCTTGCATATTACACACTTGCATTGAACTGGATATTTGCAACTACAGAAGCATTTACATCATTCTTGCAGTTCAAAAAAGCTGCTGAACTTATCAAAAAGAACACTTCTCACTACTTGAAAAGTTTCTGGACATTCTTTGGTGTAAATTTTGCTGTTGCTATAATTACCGGCATTGTGCTTACTTTATTCGGAAGAAATTTTATCGGAATGGTTATTGCAACATTGATAGCTGCGGCTCTTAGCACTTACGTAGCATTTGTAAACGCGCTTATTACTGCAAAATCAGTTGAAGCATAATTAAATATAAAACTAAGCATAAAAAATCCGGTATGACATTACCGGATTTTTTATTATAATGTAGTTATGAACAAACGGGCAATAATAATTTTTACAATCCTTGCACTTACAAACGCTGTTTACGCCGGCTCAATTAACGCAGCAGCATACAGAACAATGCAGGCACAGTCTTACCGGAACAATTACAACAGACAGGTAAATAGCAAGCCGATGCCTTACTGGCAAATGCAATCAAATTATTCAACCAGAAACCGCGTTGATTATTCCACATACAACAACTCTGTAAACCAGTACAACTACAACAGACAGATGTATCGGGGAAGATAATGATTAATGTTGATTTTTTAACCCTCAAAGCCTTTTGGGATGAAAACCTCGATTTTCTTATTGGTGCGCGTCTGCAAAAAATTCAGCAGCCGACAAGGCGCGATTTTGTGTTCTCTATAAGAAACAACGGCGAGAGCAGAAAATTGTACATAAACATTAACCCTCAAATGTACCACATTGCGTTTATGGAAAACGACCTTAGAGCCCTGAAAACCCCGAAGCAGCCTCCAATGTTTTGCATGCTTCTAAGAAAATACCTCGAAGGCTGCCGGATATCTGACGCGCTTGTTGTGGAAAACGAAAGGATTCTTGAGCTGCATTTTGAGATTATGGACGAGTTTTCTCAAAGCCGCTCTTTATGCCTCGCAATTGAGCTTATGGGAAAACACTCCAATGTCATACTTTATGACAGAGAAAGCTCTGTTATTATCGGCTGCGCGCACAATGTCGGGCCTGAAAAGAGCCGGTACAGAGAATTGCAGGGCGGCTTAAAGTATATTTACCCTCCGGTAGTTAATGACAGAGACAAGATTGGAAAGCCTTTATATCAGGAGCTTCAAAAGAATTACAGCGAGCCTGTTTCCATTAACAAAATGCTTGATGATTATTATTCAAGGATTCAGTACGGGGTAAATGTTAAGAGTGAGAAGTCAAAGCTTCAAGCTGTTGTTCAGCCAAAGCTCAAGAAAGTTAAGAACTCTATTGATAAGATTTCTGCGCTGCTTAAAAAGAGGGATAATACTGAAAAATACAAGCTTTATGGCGAGCTTCTGACAGCGAATCTTTATCAGAAATGTGATTATGCAAAAGAGATAGAAGTTTTTGACTACATCAACAACCAGAACATTACAATAGAGCTTGATGAGACAAAGAGCCTTAATGAGAACGCGCAGCGGTATTACAAGCTTTACACAAAATCAAAGACCACAAAAGAGAAATCTGTTGAGATATTGAGCGGGCTAAATATTGAGCGCGAGTATCTGGAAAATGTGTTGTACAGCATTGAATCTTCAAACTCAATCGCGGAGCTTGAGGAAATCAAGTCAGAGCTCGGTGTGGACAACATTAAGCCTAAGAAGCAGGAAAAATCAGAGATTCTCAAGCTTGATATAAAGGGATTTGATGTTTATATCGGACGCAACAACAAACAGAATGATTTTATCGTATCAAAGCTTGCGCGGGATGAGGATTACTGGTTCCACACAAGGTTGTGTGCAGGCTCTCACGTCTTATTGAGGGTAAACGAAAAAGAGCCGGATGATGAGGTTTTGTTTGAGTGTTGCAAGCTTGCGCGCGGGTACTCATCAGCAGCACAGCCTTCAAAGGTTGGTGTGATTTACACAAAAGCAAAATTTTTAAGAAAACCGCCTGCTGCGCCTTTAGGGTATGTGACGTATAAAAATGAGAAGGAAGTATTAATATAGAGGCTGCACCCCACCCTAACCCTCCACATCCAGGGAGGAAACGATGCTAGCTGTATACAAACGGCGGCCCGTTTTTGATTTCAAACAGAATATTATCCGCGATGATTTTCAGCTCCTCTTTTGATTTGCCTTCACTCTTTTGTTTCATAAACTCCTCGCACAGAGGCTCGATTGCCGACTCTTTTTTAGCCTTAAAATTACGCAGCTCGGTTGAGACAAGGCGTTTTTGGAGATTAAGTTCAATATCAGCGTTGTACTTTTTAACCTGAACCTCTTTTACAGCCTCTGCGGCGGCTTTTCCGCCATAAGCAAGAGCTGAAATTCCAGCAATTCCAAAGAAGAGGTTCTTGAACTGCGGGTTTTTAGGGTTCATAAGCCAATCGTAGAAGAATGATAGGTAGTCGTTTACGTGCGAAAAATACGTAATCTTGTTTCTGCCGGTTCCGCCCATCATCGGGCTGACCTTTTCTGTCGCCTGATTCATGCTGTCGTTCAGGTGTTTAATAAATTCACTCTTTTCAGCCTCCGGCAGGTTCAGCTTTCTTACAGCTTTTTCAATATCCTCGGGACGTGCATAAATTGATTCCAGCATGTTTTCAATAAGAAGTTTGTACGCCTCTTTTCCTGAAAGGATTTCGCCGTTATGTCCCTGCAAATTGTTAAGCGGTTTTCCTGAATTAAACTCGTTTATGACATTATCGATTCCGGTTTTTGTGTTCTTAATCCCGTTTCGAATAAACTCATCGCTCTTTCTGATATTCCTTGCAGAAAAATACCCGAGCCCGAGAATCGCGAGCAGCGTGAGTCCGCCAAACCAAAGAAGGTTGTTATTTTTGGTTTCTGTCTCTTTTTTCTTGCCCTGAAACGCTAATTCTGATGAGAAAATTTTGGCTTTTGATGATAGCATACTTCTTATAATCTGGATTTTTCCGGAAAATGACTGGGTTTCGACCTCAATAAGGTTTTCCTGTAAATTTTTCTGTATATCAGCCTCTTTTTTCTTAACCCAGACTTCTTTTAGCCCGTCAATAAAGATTTTGCCCATAAACCCCATTGAGCCGAGCGTGATTATGCCAATCGAAGCGAGAATGGTTTTTCGGTTAGGAGACTGAATCATTGAAAAAATGCTCTGATGAATCTCGTCGTTAATACAATGATTTCTGGTTAACCCTGGAAGCAAATACTCCTTTGAAGAATCAAGTTTGCCCTTGGAAAACTTTTTCATCATTGCCGTAAACCCACCGAGCAAGCCCATCACCCCGACAGTAGCAACGCAAAGAGGAAGAATTGGATTTGTGTTTTTCACCTCTTTTTCGTAAAGTTTTTGGGGTAAATCGATTTTCGTATTTGAAATTACAAGAGTATCGCAGGTCTCGTCAAGGGAAAGCAGAGGGTCTTTTACATAGGAGTTTACAATAATACCTTCTTTCACATAGGTATCATTACGTTTTTGCGTATTTGTCATGTTTTTCTGGTGTCTTGAAGATTCAAGATCCTGATTTATCTTCGGTATCATCCTTTTTCTTTTTCCAAATCTTGTGAATAATTGTTTTCAGGTTAAAAATCTTTTTATCGTCGTCTACTTTGGTGTCATCATCATCTGCATTTTGTTTCTTAAAAATCTTGAACAAGCCTTCAAGCTTCGATTTTACTGTGCTTACAAGCTCGGAAATCTTTTTTTCCACAAACGCTTTTGCCTCGCCAAAGATTGCGTTAAGCTTGTCCTGAATATCCACAAACTTCTGTTTGATTTGTGCAGCAATGTTCGGAATATTCTTCACAATGTTTATGATTGGAACGACGATATTCTTTATTGTAAACGCAACAGGTTTTAAAATAAAGCTGTTTGAAATCTGCTGCGCAAAAACGAGCATTTTTTGAGCCATCTTGTTCAGGTTTTCCTGAAATTGGAGCATGGCTTCGGCATGCGCCTGAAGGTTCTTTTCATGGTTTTCAAGGCGCGCTGCGCGCGCCTTCATCATTGCGCCAATCATCGCACACTGATGATAACTCATCTCACCTGCTTTTTGCGGCCGTTCACCAACCCTACTTCCGCCTCCTCCGCCCATGTTGGAGCAGATTGGACAGGCTCCCGGTGGGAGCCCGTGCGGGCAGAGTCCTGCGTTCATTTTATTAACCTGTTGTACAGCGTTTGCCAATACTAAAAAACCTTCCCTATTCAGACAACGGGAAAGTTTTGCAATACTTTGACCCGAAGTATTGTTGCGGGGATATTACCCCATAAGAGTATTCCGGCTATAACGGTTGCGGCACAGTCACGGAGTTTCACCGTTGTTTCCTCGTATTTAGTTTACATTTCAGTTATATCATAAGCAGGTTTGTAGTACAATTATTTTATGCTAGTTAAAAATTTTTATTTCAGAGATATTATAAACATCGCGGGCCCGATAATCCTGGGAAATCTCGGTTTCATAATGATTGGGGTCGGAGATGTTATAGTTGCCGGAAGACACTCGACTGACACGCTTGCAGCAATCAGCATTGCAACCGCGATACTCAATTGCATTATGATGTTTGGAATCGGGATTCTGATTAGTATTTCAGCAATACTTTCCAACTACCGCGGAGCAGGCAAAGAACCGGAAAAATATTTTTATCCGTCTTTGAAGTTTGCCACAGGGCTCTCTGTAATAACCTCAATAATAATTCTTGCCTCAATCCCGCTTATTGACCTGCTCGGATTTGAAGCAAAGCTTGTTCCGCATATAAAAGAGTACTTTTTTGTGACAACTTTTTCGATATTTGGTGCATATCTGCACTGTATGGCAAAAGAATTTTTGCAAGCATTCGAAATCGTTGTGTTTCCGAATATTCTAACTGTGTTTTGTATTTTCGTAAATGTAATACTTAATATAATTTTCGTATTCGGATTCGGGCCGATTCCGGAGCTCGGAGTTATAGGGCTTGCGATTGCGAGCCTTATTACACGATATTTTATGGGAATCGTGCTTTTCTTGTACTGCTACAAAAAAGTTAAAATCAAACACCATAAGGACAAAAATTATTACAAGGACTTGATAAAAGTCGGCATGCCATCCTCACTTGCGGTTATGATTGAGTTTATCGGGTTCAACGCGATTACCGTAATCCTAGGCAGGATTTCCGGAATATATGCAGCTGCGCATAACATTGTTTGCACACTAACCAGCGTATCTTTTATGGTACCACTTGCAATCTCAAACGCAACAGCTGTCAAAGTCGGGTTTGCAAACGGAGCAAAGTATTACAAATCGCTTAAGAAATACGCGTTTACAGGAATCTGGATTTGCGTTGCGTTCATGAGCTGCTCAGCAATATGCGTTGGATTGTTCCCTGAATTTTTGATAAAACTTTTTACTGATGATAAAGAATTGATAAGCGTTTGCATACCGATTGTGTACGTGCTTTGCGCGTTTCAGGTATTTGACGGGCTGCAAGTCGCACTTGCCGGCGTATTCAGAGGTATTAAGCAGACAAGTATTGTTATGATTGCAAACTTCATAGCCTACTGGCTCGTATCAATCCCGCTCGGCTGCTTACTAGGGCTTAAATACAAACTCAACCTGCTCGGATTCTGGTACAGCCTCG